>DASWAB010000430.1:0-4228 GCA_036391375.1 Nitrospirota bacterium | reverse complement strand
GAATCAGCCCTCGTCAGCCACGAGGCGGTCGCCGAGGCGGCGGTCGTGGGCTATCCGCACGACATCAAGGGCGAAGGCATCTACGTCTACGTAACGCTCAAGGACGGCCAGAAGCCGTCGGAAGAGCTCAAGAAAATTCTTTCCGGCCACGTTCGCTCGGTCATCGGGCCGATCGCCACGCCGGACAAGATCCAGTTTTCGCCTGGCCTGCCGAAGACGCGGAGCGGCAAGATCATGCGCCGCATTCTCCGCAAGATCGCCCACAACCAGCTTGAAGACCTTGGCGATACCTCGACGCTCGCCGATCCGTCCGTGGTCGACAACCTTGTGAAGGGGAGGGTGTAGGACGGAAGAAACATCGAGAACTTTGTAAGCACAAAGCCCGTTTGCAGACTGCAAACGGGCTTTTTTGTATTTTTATGGCTATTTTTTCCGGTAAAACGGCAAGTCCACGATTTTTGCCGCGATCTCGCGGTCCCTGACCTCGATCTCGATTTCCTGACCCGCCTGGGCATAGCGGCTGATGACGTAGCCCAAGCCGATGCCTTTGCGGAGGTGAGGCGATTGTCCTCCGCTCGTTACGACGCCGATCTCGCGGTTTTCCGAGAAAATGCTTCCGCCGCTTCTTGGAATCCCTTTGTCGAGGAGGACGAAGCCCGCGAGTTTCTCCCTGGCGCCTTCGGCCCGGCGTTTGAGCAGGGCCGCTTTGCCGATGAACTCCTTTTTGAAGTCGACGAACTGCGTCAAGCCCGCTTCGAGCGGGGTCAGTGTTTCATCGATGTCGCTTCCGTAGAGACGGTATCCCATCTCCAGGCGCAATGTGTCCCGGCAGGATAAACCGCAGGGCAGAACGCCGCTTTTTTCTCCCGCCGCCATGATTGCGTCCCAGAGCGCTACGGCGCGATCCGCCGGGACGAGGAACTCATAGCCCTGTTCGCCCGTGTAGCCGGTGCGCGTTACAAGAACGACGGCGTCCGCAATCATGACTTCCCGGGTCGCCCGCAATTTGATCTTCTTGACGTGCTGACCCGCAAGCTGCTCAAGGAGAAGGGCCGACTGCGGCCCCTGCAACGCGAGGTGCGCGAGCGCCGATGTGTTGTCGGTTATCAGGACATCCGCGGGCGCATGCTGCTTGAGCCAGAGAAATATTTTTTCGGTATTAACCGCGTTGGTGGAGAGCAGGTAGCGGCGTCCTGACGGCCCGTCCGACAGGCGGAAGACAAGGGCGTCGTCGAGAATGCCCCCGGTTTCATTGCAGATAAGGCCGTAATGGGCCGCTCCTTCCGTGATCTTCCCGACGTTGTTGGTGACGATGTTCTGGAGCAGCGCCAGGGCGCCGGCGCCGCTCACTTCGATCCTGCCCAGATATCCGATATCGAACAGACCGGCGGCGGCGCGCACCGCATGATATTCATCCAGCACATCGGAAAACTGGAGCGGTATCTGCCACCCCTGGAATTCCGTCATCTTTGCTTTCAACTGAAGATGTTTCTGGTGGAGAATGGTCTGTTTCATTACGGCCTCCCGCACGCGCGCATGGTGAACATCCGGGGAGCAGGCCCCGTTTGCTTCGGCGGCAACAAGGAAGATCGTCGCCCTATCGTATTCTGAGTGTTTCCGGGTCGGTCATGCCGCCGGCGAGTTTGTGGATGTCCTTCGGAGAAAAGGCGCCGACCTCCGTAATGATGGCCGCAATATAGCGGGCGGGCGTTACATCGAATGCCGGGTTTGCCGCTTTTACGTTGTCGGGCGCTATCTGGACCTTGCCGAACACGTGGGTGACTTCGCGGGGGTCGCGCTCTTCGATGGGGATCAGGGAACCCGATTCCATCGTGAAGTCGATGGTCGAGAGCGGTGCGGCCACGTAGAGGGGGATGCCGTGTTCCTTGCAGAGCACGGCGAGCCCGTAGGTGCCGATTTTGTTCGCCACATCGCCGTTCCGGGAGATGCGATCGGCGCCCACGATCGCGAGGTCGATCATGTCGTGGTACATAAAGTAGCCTGCCATGTTGTCCGTGATCAGGGTAGAGGGGATATTTTCCTGCATCAGCTCCCATGCGGTAAGCCGGGCGCCCTGGAGTACGGGGCGGGTCTCGTCGACATACACGTGAATCCGCTTTCCTTCTTCCACGGCCGCCCGCATTACGCCTTCCGCTGTGCCGTAGCCGGCGGTAGCGATCGAACCGGCATTGCAGTGCGTGATGATGTTGTCGCCGTCGGAGACGAAGACGGCCCCGTACGCGCCGATCCGCTTGTTGGTCGCAATGTCCTCGTCGAGCATGCGCTGTGACTCCTCGACGAGCAGGTCCCGAATGGCGTCGAGCCCCTTGTCTCTGTTCTCCTGCACGAATTTTTTTATCCGGTCGATGGCCCAGAAGAGGTTGACTGCCGTGGGGCGCGTGGAGGCCATGGACGCGCAGATTTCCTCGAATTTCGGCCAGAACTCCTCGAAGGAGGCCGCGTGCACCTGCCGCGCTCCGAGCGCCAGTCCCATGGCCGCTGAAACGCCGATGGCCGGCGCTCCGCGCACCCAGAGATCCTTGATGCCTTTCGCGACGGTCTGGTAATCCTTGCACTCGTTGTACACGACTTCAAGAGGCAGCTTGGTCTGATCCAGCATGCGGACGACGCCGTTTTTCCATTCTACGGTCGGGATCATTGATGGCGGTCTCCTTTTGGGTTTTGGAGCGGAATACACCGAAGGCTACATTTTAAATATAATGGAACAGGAACGGATTGTCAAAGCAAATGTGCTGATTTTGGCGAGGAAATTGCGGCTTCAGGCAGTCCGCCGCCGGAATCAACGGTCATGGCGCGCCGCAACGCTGAATCGCGAGCGTGCCGCTCCTCCCGTCGATTATGCCGTCTTCGAGGTTGCATACGGGAATGGAGGAGGGATTTTTCAGAAGCCCGCGGGCGAATTCGTCGAGCCGGACGATTTTTACTCCGCGCGTGCCGATTTCCTTCAGGAACGCGCGGAAGAGGCCCATTTTTTTCATGCCTTCGAGCTCTGCATGGATCGTGAGCACGTTTAAGCCCTCGGGCCGAAGCAAGGAGAGATAATGCCCGACGATCCGGTCCTCGGGATGCTCGGGCCGGCCGAGCAGTTCATCCAGCGTGGGGAGCGTCGTCGGGATCTGGAGGGTCTTGTAAACCATCCCGCCGGCGCGGGGGAAGAAGGGACGAGTGCCCCGCGCGTCGCTGGCATAAATCAGATGCGCATCGTCGTACGCCGCAAGACTGAAGCCGTTTGCCTGCCAGCCTGCCGCCCCGGCGGTTTTTGCCGGTTCGCCGAAGACCCGCTCGAACTCCCGCCGCGCCTTGCCGAATTCCTTATATACCTCTTCCCGGCCCATCTTCACGAGCCCGTCCTGCCAGCGGATATGGTCATAACAGTGAATGCCGGTCTCGTGGCCCTTTTCGCGCGCGAGGAGCATCACTGCCTCGTTCCGTCTGCCGACATGCGGGCCGGGAAGCAGGACGCCGTTTAAGAGGGTGCGAACGCCGTAAGTCGAGACAACGCTGGTGCGGCTCACCTTGCCGAGGAACCCCGGCCGGAAGATACGCTTGATCGCCCGGCCGGTATTGTCCGGGCCGAGGGAAAAGAGAAAGGTCGCCTTGATCCCGAACTCACCGAAGAGAGAGAGGAGGTTCGGCACGCCGATGCGCGTGCCGCGGTCGGTGTCGACGTCGATTTTTATAGCGAGACTAATCATAGCTCATAGCTGGTAGCTCGCAGCTCGTAGTTGAAGCAGTTGCCGGGAACTCTGAGCCATGAGACTACGAGCTGACTTATTCGCTCAACTCGCTCGACGGCCTGCCCAGGTGGTAGTCCAGGGTCTTCCGGAGCGCGGTCTTGAAGTCCGTGGTCGGCTTCCAGCCGAGATACTTCTCCGCGTTCTTGATGGACGGGACGCGGGTCTGGATGTCCTGGTACCCTTCTCCGTAATAGTCGCCCGACTTGACTGTGATGAGCTTGACGCCTTCCGCGAGCTTCGCGTATTTGGGATAGGTCTTGATGAGCGCGATCAGCGTCTCGGCAAGCTCCTTGATCGACATGTCGTTTGCGGGATTGCCGATATTGAAGATGCGGCCATCGGACGTCTTGCCCTTGTTTTCGATGATGCGGATCAGGGCGTCGATGCCGTCATCGATGTAGGTGAAGCTCCGCCTTTGGGCGCCCCCGTCCACGAGCTGGATATCCTTGCCCCGCAGGATGTTGCCGATG
>DASWAB010000429.1:0-4933 GCA_036391375.1 Nitrospirota bacterium | reverse complement strand
TGGTATGACCAGCCGCAAAATGCTTACGAGGAGCACAGAAAGAAAATGATTGCAGAGGGTTTCAAGGAAATCAATTTACAGGTATTCACGGATGCAGGCGGCGTAAGGAAATATCAGACCTGCTGGATCAAGTATGGCATTTAAGTGCGCGAACATGTCGTTCCACGCCGACTGCTTCGCGGCGTGCGAGCTTGCTGCCCGGCTCATGATTTTCCCTCCCGGTCCTCCGCCTCCCATTCCTCCAGCTTCTCCCTGATGAACGCAATGACCTCCTGATGCTCTTCCGCTCCGCGGCCCTTGACCGGAAGCGGCTTGCCGAAGGCGATGCGCACCTTCTTGGACGGGTCGATTTTGCCGAAGTCCTTGAAAAGGGCGCCGTTGCCCCAGGCGTCGGTTTTGAGCGCGACGGGGACGACAGGGACCCCGGCCTTTTTGGCAAGCTTGATTCCGATGGTGTTGAACTGTTCGGGGTCGAAGACCGGCGTGCGGGTGGTTTGGGGGAAAATGATGATGGAGACGCCCGCCTTTAACCGGTCCGTTCCTCCTTCGAGCACCGCCTTCAGGTCGTCGCGGGGATTCGCCCTTCCTACAACGACGGGGTCCCGGGAGCGCATCACATGCCGGAAGACCGGATAATCGACGAGGCTCTGCTTGACGATGAAGGTCGCTTCCTTGAACGGCGCGATAATCGTGGGGAGGACAAAGGTCTCGAGCGTGCTCATGTGGTTTCCGATGAAGACGCAGGGGCCGTCTGTTTCCTTGAACGAAGACATGCCTGTTACCTCCAGCGCTACGCCGGCATATTCAAGCGCGCGGAGCACTTCGAGGCTGCTGCTGCACCATTCGGCGGTGTCGTATCTCCGGCGTTTCGCTTTCCTGCTTGCCCGTACGACAATGTCTATGACGTTCCTGTAAAAGGTGAATGACGGAAACGCTCGTGCAAAAAGAGAAACGCGGCGGGGTCCCGTTTCATAGGAATCGCCTTCGAATTTTATCATGGCGGCGGGCTGCTCCGGATTACAAAAAGGATGGCGCTTCACACAGCGCACCAATATACCATGAGCGCCCAAAAGAGGGAAGCGGGAAATGAGGGGATCGGAAAAATCCGCGGAACATTGCCTTGAAATCCCGCAATGTTTGTGAGATAATCGCTTTCCGTTATGGGCCTTCAGACTAACTCAGCCAGACGACATCCCGGCGCACTGCTCGTTCCGCTCTGGGCGGGGCTGCTTGCGCTGCCTTTTACCGGCCTCACCGGCGCGGTCCGGATTGTCGTCGGGACCGGCGCGGTCGTAGTCCTGTGGCGGCTGTCCGCCCTCGAGGCTGTCGCAAAGCTTATCCGGGAAGCCGCGCGAAAACTGTCTTCCCTGAAGGCGGCGTCGGCCGTTGCCGCGAAATACGCTTATTCCCCCGCCTTTCTTATAGCCGTGACGGTTGTCCTTGTTGCGCTGCCCTTGTCCCTGAACGATTATTACCGGGATATCATGACGCTGACGGGCATGTACATCGCCCTTGCCCTCGGCCTCAATATCGTCGTGGGGCAGGCGGGGCTTCTGAACCTTGGCTATGTCGCCTTTTACGCGGTCGGCGCGTACACCTATGCGATTCTTTCGACGGCATTCGGTCTTCCGTTCTGGCCAGGCCTCATCCTGGGCGCGCTGTCGGCCGCTGGATTTGCCGTCCTCCTCGGCCTGCCGACCCTGCGTCTGCGCGGGGACTATTTCGCGATCGTCACCCTGGGACTGGGCGAGATCACCCGGATCGTGCTCAACAACTGGGACGGCCTGACCGGCGGGCCAAACGGCATTTCGAAGATCGGCAGACCGGTGATCGCCGGATACACGTTGCATACTACCCTCGATTTTTACTATCTCATCCTGGTTATCGTGCTCATTACCGTCTTCGTGATGCACCGCCTCATCCATTCCCGCATCGGCAGGGCCTGGATCGCGATCCGCGAGGACGAGACCGCGGCCGAGGCCATGGGGATCAACACCTTCCGGCTCAAGCTGCTCGCCTTTGTGCTGGGCTCCGCGTGGGCGGGGCTGGTCGGCGTTTTTTTCGCCGCGAAGATGGCCTTCGTGTCTCCGGAGAGCTTTACGTTTTTCGAGTCGGTCATGATCCTGTGCATGGTGGTCCTGGGCGGCATGGGAAGCATCCCGGGCATTGTCCTGGGCGCGTTCCTTCTCATCACGCTTCCCGAAGTCTTCCGCGATTTTCAGGATTACCGGATGCTGGCCTTCGGCGCGGCGCTGGTCCTTATGATGGTCTTCCGGCCCCAGGGGCTGTTGGGCGGAATCAAAAAAACGGCTTGAACGCTCAAACGGTAAACGCTTGAACACTTAAACACGTATGCTGTTATTGGAAACCAAAAACCTGACCAAGCACTTCGGGGGCCTCAAGGCGGTCGACGGGATCGACATGCGGGTCGAGCGCGAGAGGATTGTGAGCATCATCGGCCCGAACGGCGCGGGGAAGACCACTTTTTTTAACTGCATCACCGGCATGTATCAGCCCACCAGAGGAAAGGCCGTCTTTCACGACCGTGACATCACCGGCATGCGGCCCCACGATATAACGGCCATGGGCATCGGGCGCACGTTCCAGAACGTGCGGCTCTTCGGCGGCATGACCTGCGTCGAGAATGTCATGGTGGCGGCCCACTGCCGGACGGGCGCCGGCGTGTTCGGCGCCGTGTTCCGTCCGGCCAGGGTGCGGAAAGAGGAACGCGACATGGGGTACCGGGCCGCGGACATCCTTAAATTCGTCGGGCTCGAGGACAAACAGGATCTGCCCGCGGCGAACCTCTCCTACGGCGACCAGCGGCGGCTCGAGATCGCGCGGGCGCTCGGGACGGAGCCGCACCTGCTGCTCCTTGACGAGCCCGCGGCAGGGATGAACCCGCAGGAAACGCTGGACCTCACTGCGCTCATCCGCAAGATCCGCGACAACGGCGTGGCGATTCTTCTCATCGAACATGATATGAATGTAGTCATGGGCATCTCTGACCGCGTGATCGTGCTCGACCACGGAGTAAAGATCGCCGAAGGCAGGCCGCAGGATATCCAGCAGGACCCCGCGGTAATCGAGGCGTATCTGGGCAAGGAGAGCATTCATCATGCTTGATGACTTCGAAAAAAGCCCATCTGACGCGTTGCGCGGCGCACTTCGTCACTGCGGCGTACGGAAAAGTACGCCTCATTCCTCAGCACTTGCGCGCCCTGCGCCTGGAACTTTTTTCTTTGTCGTCTATCCTTCCTGTCGCCCTGGAACGAGGGTGTATCACGGGGGCGTGTATGCTTGAACTCCGCGACGTCAGGGTATCGTACGGCATGATCGACGCGCTCAAGGGGATCAGCCTGCGCGTGGAGCGGGGGGAGATCGCGGCCCTGATCGGCGCGAACGGGGCGGGAAAATCGACCACCCTCATGGCCATTTCCGGCGTCACGCCGCTTCGGTCCGGCGCCATTTTCTACGACGAAGCGGGGCTTTCCCGCCGGCCGGCGCATGAGATCGTGCGGATGGGGATCTCGCAGGTCCCGGAGGGCAGGCGCATTTTCCCCCGGATGACGGTGCGCGAGAACCTCGAAATGGGCGCGTTTCCCCGGAACAGCCGGGAACTCGCAGGCGACCTCGATCGGGTGTTCGCGATGTTCCCGGTGCTCTCCGAGCGGAGCAGGCAGCTCGGCGGAACGCTCTCGGGGGGGGAGCAGCAGATGCTCGCCATCGGAAGGGCGCTCATGTCGAGGCCGAGGCTTTTGCTCCTCGATGAGCCGTCGCTCGGGCTTGCGCCGATCATCGTGAGCAGGATTTTCAAGATCATCAGGGAGATCAACGAGCAGGGGACGACCATCCTCCTCGTGGAGCAGAACGCGAAGGCCGCGCTTCGGCTCGCGCACCGCGCCTATGTGATGGAAACCGGCAGGATCGTGATGCAGGGGCAGGCTTCGCTCCTGGAGAAAGATCCGGGGATCAAAAAGGCGTACCTGGGAGAGTGATGGAGCGCGGAATTCGGAGTGCGGAGCGACGGGCCGATGAGAAAAAATATCAAGCTCATTCTTGAATACGACGGGACGAATTACCACGGCTGGCAGTCGCAGGCGGGGAGCGGAAGACCGACGATCCAGGACGCGCTCGAACAGACAATAAAATCGCTTACCGGTGAACAGAGCAGGACATTCTCAGCAGGGAGGACAGACGCCGGCGTGCATGCATTGGGGCAGGCCGTCAATTTCAAAACTGAAAGCGCAATCCCGCCTGCGGCATTCGCGCCTGCGTTGAATCATCTGCTCCCGGATGATATCAGGGTCTTATCATCTGAAGAAGCGCCTGAGGACTTTCACGCCCGCTACCACGCGGCGGGGAAAATCTATCTCTATCGCATTCTGAACCGCAGGGCGCCCACGTCGCTGTACCGCAATTACGCCTGGCAGGTGAACCTCCCCCTCAACCTGAGGAACATGCGGAAGGCGGCGGCCGCTCTCATCGGGGAGCATGACTTTTCCGCCTTTCGGAGTTCGGAATGCGGGGCAAAGACGCCGGTAAGGACGCTGAAGACGCTCACCATCAAAAAAAGCGGCGAATTTATAGAAGTCCTTCTCGAGGCGGATGCCTTTCTGATGCATATGGCGCGCAATATCGTGGGGACGCTCGTTGAAATAGGGCTCGGCAGATTTAAAGCGGAGGAAGTTAAGCAGATGCTTTTGTCATGCGAAAGGAGCAGGGCAGGGAGGGCCGCGCCTGCATGCGGACTTTATCTCGTCCGGGTATTGTATGAAAAAGAACAGTGAATTTTAAGGCCCTGTCTTTTTCTTATCCTCAAATTACAATTTTGCAAGATATGTTGTTGATGTTTTTGTAGAATATGCTTGCCTTAATCCTCTCTTTGTGTTATTTTCTGCGTTGTTCTTTTCCCAAAAAATTTTCTTCCTGA
>DASWAB010000428.1:0-5522 GCA_036391375.1 Nitrospirota bacterium | reverse complement strand
CTCGTCAAGTTCCGTATGACATACGCCGCAGACCGAGACTTTTACGAGGATTTCATGCTCTTTCGGGACGGGGAGAGGAAGTTCGACGAGCTCGAGGGGGGAATGGTTTTCGGAGAGGTTCGTGGTCTTCTTGAGGATAAGGGCTTTCATGGGAGTCTCAGGATAATTATATCAGATCGGGTTCTCGGAACGCCCATGCTGACATTCCCGCAACGATTCTGAGCGGGAATCTGGTCGTGGTTGAAGCCATGTCCCTGATAGAAGTCCCCCCGATTAAAACATTCGAAGGCAAGATTCGAGGCCTGCCCCGCATGAATCAAGCGGGGGTAACAGGTTGGGAGGGCTTATTTGGATTTGAATGAAAACTACAATTTTTTGAGAATTACTTCGGACACGTCCCTGCGTTTCGAGGAGTGTTTGCCGGGCGCAGGATGGCCAAGCGCGACGACCGCCATGAGTTCCATTTCTTTGGGGAGATCGAGAATCGTCCGCACGGCGTCGGCGTTCTTCAATATCTCGCCGAGCCAGACCGCCCCCAGGCCCAGGCCGTGAGCGGCGAGCAGCATGTTCTGGATGCATGCGCCCATGGACTGGTGGTCCTTCACATCGTTGTACATTGCGCTCCGGTCCACGAAGACCGCGATGCAGGCCGGAGCGCGCTCTATGACATGACGGGACTTTGTCTGCTTCGCGAGTTCCCCGCGCACGGCGGCGCTTGTCACGATCACGAACCGCCACGGCTGGTTGTTGAGCCCCGACGGCGCCCAGGTCCCTGCCTTGATGATCTCGACTAATTGGTCCCGGTCAACCGGTTCGTCCGTGAACTGCCGGATGCTCCGTCGGGTGTAGATGCCTTCAAGAAGGTCCATATTAACCTCGTCAACAATTGATTGGTTGCGCTGGGCGCCAGAAGACCGGCGTTCGCAACGCTGCTCGTTGAAAGAGAGAACTGCATCTTGCCTGCATATTCCGGTTTGAAAGCGCCCGCCTTCAACTCAAACTGCAACGAGACAAATTTTGAGCCTTATGAGGCGCATAATTAGCATTTTGCCAAGAGCGGAATGTGCTTAATATGCCCAGCATTGCGGTAATTATGGAGAAAAGGCTGGCGCTTGTCAATCACTTTGAGGGAAGTGAGCGGGAAGACAGCGGTACGAAAAAAAGAGGCGGGTGCAGGCCCGCCTCTTCACAGAAATTGCAGTTGCCGCCCTAACATCCGGCGGCGGGTTTCTTTTTCATGGGCGTAACTTTCGTGACTGTCTTTTTTCCGCCCTCCTCTTTATAAACCACGGTCACCTGGTCTCCCACCTTCACGTCTTTGATCAGGGAGCCCTCTTCACAGTCGAAGCCGGCAGATACCGTTCCGCTCTTGAGCGTGAGAGTGCCTTTCGCGGCATCCACGGCCGTCACCTCCCCGGACATCTCCATTGCCAAAGCAACACCTGCAAAGGCAACGGCCAGCAAAACAACGACGATAAGAAGTCCAAACGCTTTACGCTTCATGACAGGCCACCTCCTGTACGATTTTAGAATCCGACCAGAAACTTTTATAAGTCTAACAGAGAATTGATGCTTGTCAAGCCGCCAAACGCACTGAGGTGCGTCTTCTTCAAAAGGCTGCTTTCTCGGGAGGGAATAAGTTTATCGTGTAATGGATGGCTGGGGCGAGTGTTCTCAACCTTAACCCTGCTTCACAATCTCCCCGTAATCGCCGGGCTTGCGGTATCTGAGAAACCCCCAGGTCTCGGCGGCGGCCCGGCGCTCGGCGGGATCGATGTCGGCGAGGACGATCGCCTCCTTGCCGCCGGAGAGCTCCGAGGCCTTCTCGCCCCAGGGACCGGCGCAGAAGCTCCTGCCGTAGAACGAGAGCCCCTCTTCCTGCCCCACGCGGTTCACTCGGAAGATGAATACATTGTTGGCGAATGCGTTCGCCGCAATCGCCCGCTCCCACAGCGTATGGGTATTGAGCGACGACGCAGTGGGCGAGAAGATGATCTCCGCGCCTTTGAGCGCCAGGACGCGCGCTCCCTCGGGGAAGAGATTGTCCCAGCAGATCTGGACACCGATCTTTCCCTGCGACGTTTCGAAGACGGGAAAGCCGCCTTCTCCCGCCGAAAAGTAGAACTGCTCCCGGTAGAGGGGAATGTCCGGCACGTGGACCTTGCGGTAGACGCCGAGAAGCCTGCCGGAGTCGATCACCGCGGCGCTGTTGTAGTATTTGCCATTCGCTGACTCGAAGAAGGGGATGATCAGGACCGTAGCGGCGCTTTCGGAAAGGGCCTGAAACCGCCTGAGGGCCTCGCTCGAGGCCTCCTGCGCCAGGGAGAAGCGTGATTGTTCCTCCTGGACCGGAAACCAGGGGGTGAAGAACAGCTCGGGATAGCAGATGATCCTGGCGTTTTTTTCAATCGCGACCTGGGCCATCTCCACGGCGCGCTGGATGTTCCGTTCGGGGTCCGGACCAGCGCTTATTTGTATGCCGGCGATTTGCATGGAAGATGCAGAGTATTATAGCGATAATGAACGGAAATGTAAAACGGATTTTCGTCATTTGCTTTCTCCGTGGCAAAAAGCCATTTTCATGTTATAATCGCCCATGCGATTCATCGCCGACCTCCACATTCATTCGCATTACTCCCGCGCCACGAGCAAAGACTTGTCTCCCGAAGGCATCTGGCGGTGGGCGCAGTTCAAGGGCGTCACGGTGATCGGCACCGGGGACTTCACCCACCCCGGCTGGCTCAAGGAACTGGACGAAAAACTCGAACCCGCGGGAAACGGGCTTTTCTCGCTCAGGAAAAAGTTCCGGACCGATGACGTCCCCGCCTCCTGCAAGTCCGACATCTCGTTCATCCTCTCCGCGGAGATAAGCTGCATCTACAGCAAGAACGGCAAAACGCGAAAGATCCATGCGGTCATTCTCGCGCCGGACTTCGCTTCCGCGGCCCGGCTGAATATTGCTTTATCCAAAATCGGAAACCTCAAGGCCGACGGCAGGCCGATCCTGGGCCTCGACGCGAAGGAACTCCTCCGGATCGCCCTCGACGCATCGCCGGAGATTTTTTATATCCCGGCCCACGCCTGGACCCCGCACTTTTCTGTTTTCGGCGCGGCCTCGGGCTTCGACTCGCTGGAGGAGTGCTTCGAGGAGCTGACCCCGAATATTCACGCCATCGAGACCGGCCTCTCCTCGGACCCTCTCATGAACTGGCGGCTTTCCGCGCTGGACAGCATAACGCTCGTGTCCAATTCCGACGCCCACTCTGCACCCAAGATCGGGCGCGAAGCGAACATCCTCGATACGGAAATCTCCTACGAGGCAATGATGCGCGCGATCAGGACAAAGCAGGGGTTCCTCGGCACCATCGAATTCTTTCCCGAGGAAGGAAAGTATCATTACGACGGCCACCGCGACTGCGGCGTGAGCCTCTCGCCCAAAGAGACCAAGCATTATGACTACCTCTGCCCGGTGTGCGGCAAAAAGGTGACCGTGGGCGTGATGCACCGCGTCGAGAAGCTTGCGGACCGGGAGGAAGGCTTCAGGCCTGCGGGAGCGCCGGATTATACGAACATCATTCCCCTGCCCGAGATTATAGCCGAGGGCCTGAAATGCGGCGTGAATACAAAGAAGGTGAATGCGCTCTACTTTTCGATGCTCGAAAAGCTCGGCAGTGAATCCAAGATACTCATGGGCGCATCTCTCGACGACATCGGGCGCGCGGGCTCGCCGCTCATCAGCGAGGGGGTCGCGCGCATGCGAAAAGGACAAGTCCATATCGCGCCGGGGTATGACGGGGAATACGGAAAAATCAGGATCTTCGAGGAAGTGGAGCGAAGAGAAATCAAAGGGCAATTGAAACTGCTGTAAGACCGCGGAGAACCGGAATCGTGAAAAAGAAAATCACGGAAGAAACCGTTCTCTTCATCAGCATCATCAAATGGGTGATCCTGTCGTCCGTCATGGGCATGCTTACCGGACTTTCGACCACGGCGTTCTTGAAGGCGCTCGCCTGGGGAATCGAGACCGGCCGGGGCTTCCCGTATTATATTTTACTGCCTGCGGGGCTTTTCGCGAACGCCCTCGCGCTTCATTATATCTATCCCTCCGCAGACGCCCATACAACCGACAAGGTCATCGCTTCCATCCACAGCAGGGGAAAGATAACGCTTCCGTCGGTCCTCAAGGTGTTTTTCCTGCCCATCCTGACGATTGCGAGCTACGGATCCGCCGGGAAGGAAGCGCCTGCCGCCGATATCGGCGCGGGCATCGGCTCGCTCATCGGAGAACGGCTCAAATTCACCGAAATCGACCGGAGGAAGCTCATGATCTGCGGCGTGAGCGCGGGGTTCGCGAGCGTCTTCGGCACGCCCATTGCCGGGGCGATCTTCGGGATCGAGGTATTGTTCGTCGGTGCGCTCCTGTATGACGTGATGCTGCCGTCCTTCATCGCCGGGATCGTGTCGTACCAGGTTTCGTCATCGTTCGGCGTTACCTACTTCTATCATCCCCTTGCCTTTGCGCCGGTGTTCAGCCGCTCGTTTTTTCTCTTCGTGGTAATAGCCGGCGTGTTTTTCGGGCTTTGCTCTTTGCTCCTGGTCGAGATTATGAAGGCGGGCAAAAAATTCTCCGGCAGACTTGCGGGCTGGCCGCCGCTTAAGGGCCTGCTCGCCGGGGCCGTCATGGTGGTGTTGTCGCTGCTCGTTTCCGACCGTTTCCTGGGCCTCGGGCTTGATACAGTGGAATCCTGCCTCAGAGGCGAGAACGCGCCATGGTACGCTTTTTTGATGAAGCCTGTTTTCACGTCCCTAACGCTCGGTTTCAGCGGAAGCGGCGGCATCGTGACGCCGGTTTTCTTTACCGGAGCATCGGCAGGCGCTTTGTTCGGCCGGGTGAGCGGGCTCGATATCGCGACCTTTTCCGCCCTGGGGCTGGTGAGCGTTCTCGCCGGCGCTGCAAACACGCCGATTGCCGCCGCCATCATGTCCATCGAACTCTTCGGGGCGCCGATCGCGCCCTACGCCGCAGTAGCATGCGTAATCAGCTTTCTCATGACCGGTCACCGGAGCGTGTATCCTTCCCAGGTTCTTTCCGTCAGGAAATCGACCTCGATCGAGGTCGAGATCGGCAAAGAGCTGAAACACATCGAGGCGGAATATGAGGCGCGGGAACGAAGCCTCGTCGGCAGGCTAACAGCCATCGCGGGAACGATTAAGTCCATCATCAGACGTTGACAGTCAATGGCGCAAAGCTGCTTGAGTATTCCGGGTCAGTTGGCGCTGTTGTAAAAGAAAATTGAATTTCAATTTCGATGAGCCTGAAAGCCTCTCACATATTCGACGGCCTGAACGAATCCCAGAAGCGCGCCGTCACGACGACCGAAGGCCCGCTCCTGATCGCGGCAGGACCCGGGACCGGCAAGACCCGGACCATCGTGCGCCGGATCGCCCATCTTATCCATCAGGGCGTCCGGCCCGAGAACATCCTCGCCGTGACCTTTACGAACCGGGCCGCGCGCGAAATG
>DASWAB010000427.1:0-11650 GCA_036391375.1 Nitrospirota bacterium | reverse complement strand
CGTCAGGATGCGGTAATCGATCCGGTCGAACATGCTGAACACCGATTCGTAGTTGTGCCCCGCGCGAAGCATAAGAAGCTCGAGCGACCCCTCGGCGCCCTCGAATTCGTACCCCTCGTTCTCAAGCTCCTTGACCTTCCGGAGGATGTTCGTGAGTTCCGGGCCGTCCTTGGCCAGGGAGATGCCGAGTTCCGCCGCCTTCTGGAGAATGTTGCTCCTTCCCGCCATGTCGGACACCAGGACCCTGCGCTTATTCCCCACCCGCTCCGGCTCGACATGTTCGTAGGTGGCGGAGCTCTTGGCAACGGCGTCGACATGCACGCCGCCTTTATGGGCGAACGCGCTGTCGCCGACATAGGGTTGGCGTTTGCGGTGCGGCAGGTTCGCCAGTTCGTCCACGTAGCGGGAGACGTCCCTGAGCTTCGCAAGACTTCCGTCGGAAATGCAGTCGATCCCCATCTTGAGTTTCAGTGTCGGGATGAGGGAGCACAGGTTGGCGTTTCCGCACCGCTCGCCGTAGCCGTTGACGGTCCCGTGGACCTGGACGGCGCCCATCCTGATCGCGGCAAGCGAATTCGCCACGGCAAGTTCGGCGTCGTTATGGGCATGAATGCCGAACGGCGCCCTGATCCGGCGCTTCACCTGCCTGATGATCTCTTCGACCTCGTGCGGCAGCGTGCCGCCGTTCGTGTCGCACAGGACCAGGCAGTCCGCGCCTGCTTTCTCAGCCGCGAGGAGCGTCGAGACCGCGTAGTCGGGATTCGCCTTGTACCCGTCGAAGAAGTGCTCGGCGTCGTAGAACACTTCGTCCATGTGTTTCTTTAAAAACGCCACCGATTCGGAGATCATCTTGCGGTTCTCATCGAGCGTCGTCTTGAGCGCCTTGTGCACGTGCAGGTCCCAGGTCTTTCCGAAAATGGTCGCAACGGGCGCGCCTGAAGAGATCAATGCCTTCATGCTGGGGTCATCGGAGACCCGGAGCCTCGCGCGGCGCGTTGCGCCGAAGGCGACGAGCTTCGCCTTCTTAAGCTGGGCGCGCCGCATTTCCTTGAAAAACTCGACATCGCGGGGGTTCGAGCCCGGCCAGCCGCCCTCGATGTAGTGGACGCCAAACTGGTCGAGCTTCCGCGCAACGCGCACCTTGTCTTCGACCGAAAAGTTCACGTCCTCGGCCTGCGCCCCGTCGCGGAGAGTGGTGTCGTATAAAAGCACTATCGGTTTCATATAACTCTTAACTCGCGGGATTTTCCTTCTATCAGTTGCTCTTATCTTCAGTGCGGAATGCAAAGTGCGGAGTTAGGAAAATCGTTAATACTTCGCGCTTCGCACTCATCACTCCGCACTTCTCACGCGGCTTTTTCCATCTCGAACGCATCGTGGAGCACGCGGACGGCGAGCTCCGTATACTTGGCGTCGATCACGCAGGAGATTTTGATCTCCGACGTGCTGATCATCATGATATTGATTCCCTCTTTCGCCAGCGCGGAGAACATCTTCGCGGCCACTCCGGAGTGGGAGCGCATGCCCACGCCGATGATGGACACCTTGGCGATGCCCTCCTTCACGTTCACGCCCTTGGCGCCGACTTCGGCCACAATCTTCTTCATGACATCCACGGTCTTTTTGGAGTCGGTTTTCGGCACGGTGAAGGACATGTCCGTAAGCCCGCCCTCGCCGATGTTCTGAATGATCATGTCCACGATGATGTTGTTGTCCGATATCTCATTGAAGATCTTTGCCGCCGCGCCGGGTTTGTCCGGCACGCCGGCCACCGTCACCTTCACCTGATTTTTGTCGTAGGCGACGCCGGAAACCACCACTTTTTCCATGTCGGGATCCTCCTTGGTCACGAGAGTGCCTGGGTTGTCGTTGAAACTCGAGAGCACCCTCACCGGCACGTTGTATTTTTTCGCGAACTCTACCGAGCGGGTCTGGAGCACCTTGGCGCCGAGACTCGCCATTTCGAGCATTTCGTCATAGGAAATTTTGTCGAGTTTCCTGGCCTGCGGCACCATGTTCGGGTCCGTGGTGTAGACGCCGTCCACGTCCGTATAGATGTCGCAGAAATCCGCCTTGAGCGCGGCCGCGACCGCCACCGCCGTAAGGTCGGAGCCGCCGCGCCCGAGCGTGGTCACATCGGACTGCTCGTTGATGCCCTGGAACCCGGCCACGACGGCGATCTTCCCCTCCCTGAGCGCGTGCGTCACCCGTTCGCAGGTGATCCGCTCGATCCGGGCCTTGGTGTGAACGCTGTCCGAAAAGATTCCCGCCTGCCTTCCGGTAAACGATTGGGCCTTGTGGCCCAGGGCATGGATCGCCATTGCAAGGAGCGCGATGGTCACGCGCTCACCCGTTGACACCAGCATATCCATCTCCCGCGGGTCGGGGCTGTCGCTCACCTGCGAGGCGAGATTGATGAGCTTGTCGGTTTCCCCGCTCATTGCCGAAACGACCACCACGACCTCGTGTCCTTCTTTTTTCGCGCGGCAGACTCGGTTCGCAACGTTCTTGATCCGTTCCGGGCTTCCCACGGATGTGCCGCCGTATTTTTGGACTATGAGCACCCTCGTTCCTCCATCAATCAAAGATAACTTTTTGCCACAGATATCTCAGAGGGCATAGAGAAAAAATCTTGTTCCTTGAATCCCGGAATCTTTAATTGTCTTCTCTGAGACCTCTGTGGCTAAATGTATAGCTTTATTTCTTCAAAAAATAATCCATGAGCTTGAAACCTTCCTTGAACACCAGCGCGCCGCTGCGGGACGCGATCCCCTCATCGTAGGAGACAGGCCCTCCCGCGCGCTCCGACCGGTTGTCATAGATGACGAACGGCACCGGCTCGTTCGAGTGGGTCCTGATTTCGAGCGGCGTCGGATGGTCCGGAAGGGCCATAATGCGGTACTCGTCGAATTGCTTCATTCCGTGGATGATGTTTCCCACGATGAATTCGTCGAAGTCTTCGATGGCCCTGAGCTTGTTCTTGAGGTCGCCGGTATGGCCCGCTTCGTCGGGCGCCTCGACATGGACATAGGCGATGTCCTTGGTCCTGAGCGCCCAGAGCGCGCGCTCGGCCTTGCCCACATAGTTGGTGTCGATCCACCCGGTGGCGCCCGGGACCTCGACCACCTCGAACCCAGCGTAGATGCCGATGCCCTTGGTGAGGTCCACCGCCGAGATCATCGCACCCTCAAGACCGTATTTTTCCCGGAAAGTAGGCATGGAAGGCCTCCGGCCCTGGCCCCAGAGCCAGATGCTGTTCGCCGGCCTCTTCCCGCTTTCCTGCCGTCTCTTGTTCACCGGGTGAGCCATCAGCAGATCAAGCGCCCCCTCCATCAGGGCGTTGATCGTATCATCGCCTTCGCCCCGCGGAAGGTAATCCTGTATGCCCTTGTCCTGGATATCATGGGGCGGCGTGCATTCGATTTTGTCTTTGCCGCCTTTCCATACCATGAGGTGCCGGTAGCTCACGCCAGGATAAAAGCGGATGCGGTCGCTGCCCAGTTTGCTGTCGAGTTCCTCGATGAGCAGGCGCGCCTCCTGCGTCGGGATGTGGCCCGCGCTGAAGTCCTCCATGACCGCGCGGCGCCCGCCGGATGCCGACTTGCCGCCGGTGATGCGGAGCGTCACGAGGTTGCAGCGGAAGGCGATATCGTCGGGCGCGAGTTCCACGCCGATGCTTGCCGCTTCGAGCGGAGAACGCCCGGTATAGTATTTCCGGGGATCGTACCCCATGACCGTAAGATTGGCTACGTCGCTGCCCGGGGGAAATCCTTCCGGCACGGTATGCACCATGCCCACCTGGCCGAGCGTCGCCAGCTGATCGAGGTTCGGCGTCTTTGCCGCCTGGAGACACGTCTTCCCCCCGAGTTCCGCATGCGGCCTGTCGGCCATTCCATCACCGAGTAAGATAATATATTTCATATAAGAAATAGGGCCGCCAACCGGCTTTCCATGATCCTCGCCCGCCCGTCCCTTTTAAGGGCCGAAGATGTCCCCTTCAACGACCTCAACCGTCACACCGCGCTCTTTGAGATAGGCGATCCCTGCTTCCAGTTTTTCCTCGGAGCCTTCGAGCTCCAGCACCACCTCGCCAAGGGACTCGGTGACCTTGGCCCGCCGGATATTCGGCATGACGTCGTATTTTCTGGCCATCGTAAAGATCAGGGGCTCTTTGATCAGTTCCTGAGGGAATGTCAGTTTCAGTCTCTTCGTTGCCATAGCGCCTCTCCAGTGAAGCGGAAGGTTGCGAGGCCGGGAAGCCGTGAAAACCGCTTACCACCCTGACCTCTACGCTCCCGTCTTGAGTTTTCAGCAACAGCCGCCGGCGATGGCCGGCACGATCGAAATGATGTCCCCGTCCTTGATCGCGGTCTCCTCCTTGTTCATGAAACGGATGTCCTCTTCGTTCACGTAGATGTTGATGAACCGCCGGATTTTGCCGCCGTCGGACAGCCGTTCCTTCATGCCGGGATAATCCTTTTCGAGGGCGTCCACGAGTTCAAGGATGTTCTTTGCCCCGCACTCCACCTCGGCCTGCCCGTTGGCAAGCTTCTGCAGCGGGGTCGGTATCCGCACCTTGATCGACATGCGTTCTCCTCCTGTGAAAACATTCCAAACCGCGCTTTATCCGCGGAATCGTCACTCTATCACGACCAAAGAGACCTCGTTCACCTTGCCTTCTTCGATCGAGAAGCCCCTCGCGACCGGTTTCGTCCGATCCATGAGGGAAACAATTACATACACTGCATCGGGATAATTCGGCAGCTCCGTTCCCGGCCAGTACGCCTGCGCCACGTCAACGCTCGACGGATAGGCCTGACCGGTCGGATGGGAATGGAACAGGCCGACGAGGTCGAGGCCCTGCCCCCGAAGGTCCTTCATCACGCGAAACTGCTCTTCCGCGTCCATCTCGTAATAGTCGGGGCCCGGCTTGGCATTGGTCAGGCAGTAGACCTTTCCCACCCTGCCGTCCTTGCCGCCCAGCATCCCGCAGGCCTCGTTCGGAAGGCCTTTCATGCAGTGATCGGTGATGGTTTGCAGATCTGCCTTGGTTATCGCCAGTTGCATAACGGTTGATTCCGCAATCCGCGTTGCTCAATGGCTCATCGAGCAAAACTGTTCATAGTCGATCAGTTCCCTGATCGTCGGATTTTCTCCGCAGACAGGGCACTCGCGGTTGCGCGGCACCTTCACCGTGCGGAAACTCATATCGAGCGCGTTCCAGAGAAGAAGTTTTCCCTTCAGCGGGTGCCCGATCCCGAGGATCGCTTTGATCACTTCCGTCGCCTGGATGGTCCCGATGACGCCGGTCACCGCGCCGAGGATGCCCGCTTCCTGACACGAGGGGACCATGCCCGGCGGCGGGGGGACTTCGAAAAGGCACCGGTAACACGGCCCCTGGCCCGGGAAAATGCTCATCACCTGCCCCTCGAACCGGAACACGGCGGCGCTCACCAGCGTCTTCTTCTGCATCACGCACGCATCGTTTACCAGATACCGCGTCGGGAAGTTATCGCTCCCGTCCACCACAATGTCGTAGTCCCTGATGATGCCCATGATATTCTGCGACGTGAGCCTTTCCTTGTGCGTCACGACCTTCACATCATGGTTCAGCGTCTCGTATGTTTCTTTCGCCGAATCGGCCTTGAGCACGCCGACCCGGTTCGTGTTGTGGGCTATCTGCCGCTGGAGGTTCGACATCTCGACGCGGTCGTTGTCGATCACGCCGATCGTGCCCACGCCTGCCGCGGCGAGGTAATATCCCACCGGCGACCCGAGCCCTCCCGCGCCCACGAGCACGACCTTCGCATTCAGGATCTTCTCCTGGCCCTCGCCCCCGACCTCGGGCAGCAGGATGTGCCTGCTGTAGCGCAGTATCTGGTCTTCGGTAAATTCCATTACTATCTACCACAACGAAACAGAGACGCGAAGTGAGGATTTTTTTTGCGCCTTCATGTCTTCGTGGTTCAATTTTATGCCTTCTTCTTTTCTTTGTCCTTGCGAACGAAGATATGCCATTCTCTCTCGGCGGTCTGGTCGATTTTCAGGACCTTCTGACCCTCGTTTTCCATGCTCTTAGGAACATTCTCGATGGCAGGCTTGTGGTCGAGAATGATCTCCAGCACCTCGCCTAAGTTCATCTTTTCGATTGCCAGCTTGGATCGGACGAAAGTATACGGGCATACCTGGCCCCGGATATCGATTGTCCTGTCTATTTTGATCTCGTCGGCCATACAAACCACCTCCGGCGGTTTTAGTTCGGAGTAATGAGCCGTAGTTCCGAGTCAAACCCATAATGCTTTCGCTTACTCCGAACTCCGGTCTCCGAACGAGCTACTGCTTCCCCTCCTCCACCCTGATCACGACGGTAGCGCCGGAAACACAATCCATTGTATTGATTTCATCGAGCGCCTTTCGCACGTCGCGCTCGACGGCCTCATGCGTCATCATCACGACCGGCACGGCCTCGTCAACCTTGCGCCCCTTCTGTATCATCGATGATATGCTGATGTTGTTCCTGCCGAGCACGCCGGTGATGCGCGACAAAACCCCCGGTTTGTCGAGCGCGGAAAACCGGAGATAGTAGCACGACGAAATATCGTCCATCCTCCGTATCGCAAGCGCCTTCCGTTCCCGGAAGGCCGTTACCGGAGAGCGGCCCGCGCAGCCCGCGAGGATGTCCCTGCCGATTTCGATGATGTCGCTCACCACTGCGCTGCCCGTGGGCATGTCTCCCGCCCCCCTGCCGTAGAACATGGTGGAGCCGACTGCGTCGCCGACGACGGCGAGCGCGTTGAACACGCCGTCCACGGTGGCGAGGGGATACTCCTCCGGAAGCATGGTCGGGTGCACGCGCGCCTCGACCTCGCCGTTCACCATCTTGGTGATCGCAAGGAGCTTGATCTTGTACCCGAGGTCTTTGGCAAAATCGATGTCGAGCGGCGTGATCTTCGAGATCCCCTCGGTGTAGATGTCGTCAAATCGGACCGGCGTGCCGTAGGCAAGCATCGTGAGGACAGCGAGCTTGTGCGCCGAGTCGATGCCTTCGATATCGAAGGTGGGGTCCGCCTCGGCGTAGCCCTTGGCCTGCGCCTCTTTGAGGACATCGTCGAACCTGCTGCCGGCATTCGTCATAAGCGTCAGAATATAATTGCAGGTGCCGTTCACGATGCCGTAGACGGACTTGATATTGTTGGCGGCGAGCCCGCACCGGATTGCCGCTAAGATCGGGATGCCGCCGGCCACCGAAGCCTCGAATCCCAAGGTCACGCCTGCCTTCTCCGCGGCCGCGTAAATCTCTTCTCCATGCACGGCAAGAAGCGCCTTGTTCGCGGTCACCACATGCTTCTTGTTTCTGACCGCATCGAGAATGAACTCCCTGGCGGGCTTGTACCCGCCGATAAGCTCAACAACGATGTCAATGTCCGGATCGCCGATAATCTCCCTGGCATCAGTGGCGAGCTTCACGCCGCCCAGATTGATTCCGCGGTCGCGCTTGATGTCGAGGTCTGATATCTTCTTCAGGACAACAGGAGCGCCGAGCCGTCTCTTGATGGTCTCCGCGTTCTCGAGCAGGATGCGCGCCGCGCCCGTGCCAACGGTGCCAAAGCCGATGATGCCGACGTTGATGGATGCCTTAGCCAAAAGAGCCTCTCATTTTTACCACAGAGACACCGAGACACGGAGAAAAGACGACAGCAGCCCGAAAGCTGACCCTGGCTCTTCCGGTGACTCCATGGTGAATTCTATTTCTGTAAAGCTTGTTTAATTCCCTTTGTCGCCTGGCGCAGCCGGTGCTCGTTCTCGATGAGCGCGAACCGCACATGGGTGTCGCTGTATTCGCCGAAGCCGATGCCCGGGGAGACCGCCACCCCGGCGTCTTTGATGAGAAACTTCGAGAATTCGATGGAACCCATCTTTTTGAATCGCTCGGGGATCTCGGCCCACACGAACATGGTCGCCTTCGGCTTTTCGACCTTCCAGCCCGCCTTGTCGAGCCCATCGATCAGCACATCCCTGCGGGACTGGTACATGTCGGATATCTCCTTCACGCACTCCTGCGGCCCGTTCAGGGCGATGATCGACGCGATCTGGATGGGCTGGAACATGCCGTAATCGAGGTAGCTCTTGATCTTGATGAGCGCGCCGACAACGTCCCTGTTTCCGCAGCAGAAGCCCACGCGCCAGCCCGCCATGTTATAGCTCTTCGTCAGGCTGTAGAACTCGACCCCCACGTCCTTTGCGCCCTTTGCCTGGAGGAAGCTCGGCGCCCGGTAACCGTCGAAGTTCAGATCCGCGTACGCCAGGTCGTGAAGCACGATGATGTTGTTCTCCCGGGCGAAGTCAGCGATCTTCTGAAAGAACGCGAGCTCGGCCACCTGCGTCGTGGGGTTGTTCGGGAAGTTGATGATGAGCATCTTCGGCCGCGGCCACGTGTGTTTGTACGCCTCCTGCATGTCGGTGAGGAAGTCGCCGTCTTTGCGGAGCGGGATGGAGCGCACCTCGCCGCCCGCGATGATCACCGCGTAGGGGTGGATGGGATAGGCCGGCGTGGTCGTGAGCACCACGTCGCCCGGCTCAACCGTGGCCAGGGCAAGGTGGGACAGCCCTTCTTTCGAGCCGATGGTCACCACGGCCTCGGACTCAGGATCAAGGTCTACGTCGTAACCGCGCTTGTACCAGTCGCATATAGCTGAACGCAGTTTGGTGATGCCCTTGGACGCCGAGTAGCGATGATTTTTAGGGTTTTGGGCGGCCTCGATCAGTTTGTCCACGATGTGCCGGGGCGTGCCCTGGTCGGGATTGCCCATCCCGAGGTCGATGATGTCCTCGCCGCGCCGGCGCGCCTCGATCTTCATGGTGTTTACAATCGCAAAAACATAGGGCGGCAGCCTCTTGATCCTGCCAAACTGCTCAGACATCGCAAACCCCTCATTTTTAAGGAATTAACCGTCGTAACCGCGCAATTTAAAAAGTAAAATTGATAATAAAACAGTACACAACGTTTGTCAATAAAAAATCCTGACAGGGGTTTCGGTGTGACCGGAATCAAGGGAGGACTGCATTCGCTACGCGCTCTCGATGAATAGCGAAGCCGGGTCTTCGAGGTAGCCGACGAGCTTCGTCAGGAATTTTGCGGCCCCGGCGCCGTCGTTCACACGGTGGTCGAAGGTGAGGGAAAGCGGAAGTACCTTCCGGATGACGATCTGGCCAGCCTTGACCCACGGTTTGTCCGTGATCTTCCCCGTACCCAGGATCGCCACGTCCGGATAGTTGATGATCGGCGTGGCAAAGGTCGTGCCGTAGGTCCCGTAGTTGGTAATCGTGAAGGTGCTCCCCCGGAGGTCTTCGAGCTTGACCGTGCGCTCGCGCGCCTGTTTGCTCAGGTCCTGGAGCTCGACGGCAAGCCCGCGGATCGTCTTCTTGTCCACGTTCTTGACCACGGTCACGATGAGCCCTTCAGGCGTGTCCACTGCGACACCGATGTTGTAGTATTTCTTGATGAGGATGTCCTCCCGCTCCTCGTCCACTGACGCGTTGAACGTCTTGAACTCCATGAGCGAGTGCAGAACGGCCTTCATGAAAAACGGCATAAACGTGAGATGCACTCCCTGGCCCTCGAGCGCCTTTTTCTCCCGTTGCCGCAGGTCCCACAAATCGGCGATGTCCGCCTCGTCGGTCTCGGTCACAAAGGCCGTGGTCCTCTGGGCCAGCACGAGATTTTTCGCGATGGTCTTGCGAAGCCCCCTGATGGCGACCCGTTCGACGCTCCCATACTGGTCCCCGGCCGCGGCCGGCAGTTTCACTGCCTTCAGTACGTCCGCCTGCGTGATGCTGCCGCCGGGTCCCGTGCCTTTGATCTTTTCGAGGCTAACGCCTTTCTCTTTTGCGAACGCGCGCACTGCGGGCGCGGCAAGGACAGCCGCTCCATCTCCCTGCGGAGCAGCGGCCGCGGGAACAGATTTCGGCTGAGGTACAAAGGGCTTCACTTCCTCCTCTTCCTCGGGAAGCTCGCCCACAACGGAAACTGATTTCGGACGTTCCTCTGCCCTGGGTTTCTCTCCAGCAGGCTTCGGCGCCTCGATCTTCTCGCCTGCCTCGCCGATGACCATGAGCACTTCGCCGACCTTCACGATGTCGCCCTCTTCCCTGGCGAGCTTGAGGACGGTTCCGCCCCTGGGCGACGGGACCTCGGCCACTGCCTTGTCCGTTTCGATCTCAAGGACGCCCTGGTGCTCCGCGACAGTATCGCCTTCCTTGACGAGCCACTTCCGGATTTCACCCTCGGTGATGCCTTCGCCGAGGTCGGGGAGAGCGAAGTTGAACGGCATGGTTACATCCTTTCAAGATCATTTAAACCACGGAGGCAACAGAGGTCACAGAGAAAAGATTTACAACATTTACTCAAGCCTTTCCCATTATGCTCTGCGGTCTCTGCGGCAGATTTTGTTTCATGTATACTGCAGCACCGTTTCGATTGCCTTCCGGATCCTGTCCACATTCGGCAGGTAGTGGTCCTCGAGCTTCGGGAGCGGAAGCGTCACATCGTAGGACGTGACCCGGAGGATGGGGGCTTTGAGGCGCAGCATGGCATGCTCCGCAATCGTGGCGGAAAGCTCCGCGCCCAGGCCGCACATCGAAACCGCCTCATGCACGATCACGACCCTGCCCGTTTTTTTGACGGACTGAAGCACGGTCTCCTCGTCGAAGGGAGACAGGGTCATGAGGTCGATCACCTCCGCGTTCAGGCCTTCGACGGCCTGCATGGTGCGCTGAAGCATGCTGCCCCACGCGATCATGGTCACGTCCTTCCCTTCCCGTGCGATCCGCGCCTTTCCCAGCGGCACGGTGTAGTCGATTTCGGGCACGTCCTCCTTGATCATGCGGTAGAGCCGCGTGGGTTCCAGAAACAGCACCGGGTCCGGGTCCCGGATCGAGGAAAGGAGCAGTCCTTTCGCGATGCGCGGAGAGGAAGGCACAACGACTTTGACTCCCGGCATGTGGCAGAAGATCGCCTCCGTGCTTTCCGAGTGGTGTTCGAGCGCCTTTACACCTCCGCCGTAGGGAGTCCGGACCACGAGCGGGGCGGTGAACCTTCCGCGCGAACGGGATCGGATCCTCGCAGCGTGCGAGAAAAGCTGGTCGACAGCGGAATAGATGAATCCCATGAACTGGATTTCGGCAACGGGCTTGAGCCCGTACGCGGCCATGCCGATGGCGGCGCCCACGATCCCGGTCTCGGCAAGAGGCGTATCGATCACGCGCTCGGGTCCGAACTTGTCGAACAACCCGTCGGTCACGCGGAACACGCCGCCGTCTTTTCCCACGTCTTCGCCCAGGACGACAACATCTTTATCCCGCTCCATCTCTTCCCGGAGCGCCAGGTTCAAAGCCTGCACCGTATTCATCGTCGCCATATCAGAAATCCTTCAATTGCCTCATCTGTCTCTGCGTGAGGCTCGCGTTCGTATAGGTGAACATGTCTTTTGGGTCGGCAGGGGCTGCCATCTCGGCCTTCTTCTGCGCCTCGTCGACAGCCGCCTTCGCGCGCAACTCGGCGTCTTTTTGATAACTCTCGGTCCAGAGGCCTTTTTTCTCCAGATACAGCCGAAACCGGAGAATCGGATCTCGCGCCTTCCACGTGTCGAGC
>DASWAB010000426.1:0-2308 GCA_036391375.1 Nitrospirota bacterium | reverse complement strand
CGGGAACTGGGCCCGGACCTTCCCCTTATTCAGGCCGATGAAATCCAGATAGAACAGGCGCTGCACAATATCCTCAGGAACGCCGTCGAGGCCATGAGCGGAGGGGGCAGGCTCCGGATTTCAACCGCGGCCCCTGAAGGCGCGTGGGTGGAAATCCGGATCCAGGACACGGGCCACGGCATAACGGAAAAGGACCGCGAACGGGTCTTTCAATCGTTCTTTACCACCAAGATCAGGGGGACGGGCCTGGGGCTCACCATCGTCCTGCGCGTACTCAAAAATCACGGCGGCGAGATCGTCCTCGAACAGCCCGAAGAGGGCGGCACCCGTGCGGTGGTCCGGCTGCCGGTGAAAAAACGGGGAGTCCGGAGCCCGGAGACGGGAGGGGACGGTGAAGCGCCCGGCAGCAGCCTTCCGCAATCCGCGATTCGCATTCCGAATTGATCCCTATGAAAGGCTCCCTCCTCATAGTCGATGACGAGCCCGACATCCTTCTCGTCATGTCGGCAAACCTCAGAAAAGAGGGCTACGAAGTCGAAACGGCCGAAGACGGCGTCGAGGCGCTTAAAAAGCTCGGGAGCCGCGACTATGACGCCGTGATCGCGGACCATCAGATGCCGAGGCTCACGGGCATGGAATTCCTTGATCGGCTCCGCAGCGGCCTTCAGGCGGGGCCGGGGACCGACATTCCGGTGATCCTCGTGACGGCCTACGGGACCATCGAGATGGCGGTTAAGGCCATGAAGGACGGCGCCTACAGCTACCTCACGAAACCCATCCAATACGAAGACCTGAGCCTGCAGGTGAAGAACGCCGTCGAGCGGCGGCGGCTCTCCCGGGAGGTCGAAAATCTCCGCCACGAGGTCGAAGAACGCTACCAGTTCGGGAACATCCTCGGGAGAAACCCGCAGATGCAGGAACTCTTCCAGCTCATCCGCACCGTTGCGGAGACAGACGCCACCGTAATGATCCAGGGCGAGAGCGGCACGGGCAAGGAGCTCATCGCGCGGGCCATCCACTACAACAGCCGCCGGAAAGACCGCCCTTTCGTGGTGGTGAGCTGCTCGGCCCTGCCCGAGACCCTTCTGGAAAGCGAGCTCTTCGGCCACGAGAGAGGGGCGTTTACCGGCGCGATCCGGCAGCGGATCGGCAGGTTCGAAATGGCCGACGGCGGAACGGTGTTCCTGGACGAGATCGGGGAGATGTCCATGCCCGTGCAGATAAAGCTTCTGCGCGTGCTCCAGGAGCGCGAGGTGGAGCGGGTGGGCGGGGACCATGCCGTCAAGGTGGACGTGCGCGTCATCGCCGCCACGCACAAGGACCTCCACCGCGCCATGAGCGAACGGCTGTTCCGGGAAGACCTCTTCTACCGGCTGAACGTGGTCCCGGTCAAGCTCCCGCCGCTGCGCGAGCGGCCCGACGACGTGCCGCTCCTAGCGGCCCATTTCCTCAGGAAATACAGTGAAAAGAACCGGAAACAGATATCCTCGATCTCTCCGCAGGCGCTTTCCGCGCTCCTCCGCTATTCCTATCCCGGCAACGTGCGCGAACTGGAGAACATCATCGAGCGCGCCGTGATCATGGAAAAGAGCGACACGATCGGCCGGATCGACCTCAAGCGCATGGGAACGCCCGGCGCATTCGATGCGCCGAACCGGCGGGAGGGCGATATCCGGCAGTTCCGGAAGATGAAGACAGAGGTCGTCGAGCGCTTTGAAAGAGAGTACTTTTCCCAGCTCCTGAGGCTCTACCGCGGCAACATGAGCAAGGCCGCGCAGCACGCGGGGATCAACATCAAGAATTTGCACGAAAAGATGGCGCGGTATGGGTTGAAGAAGGAAGCGTTTAAGTAAGGAGCTTCCGCCTGAGCTTCCTGCCGGTGAGCGAGAGGAGCAGGAGAAAAATGACCGAGAAGCCGAGGGAGTTGAAAACGCGGTTCTCTTTGCCTATCAGGTTCCCGAGGACCACGACGGAAAATCCAGCGATGAGGGGCCATCCTTCGGACGAGCCGGAGGAGCGCGCCTCTTTTCCCGCCATGCCGGCCGCGCCCGCGCACACGAAGCCGATCCCGGCAATGATGACGGACCCCGCATACTGCTCCGGCGCGTAAAGGGCCCCCGCCGCCTGAAGCGCCAGCCCGGCAGCCACCGAGCCCACGATACATTTCTTGACCAGACGCATCCGGGCGAAAAGATAAACAGCCGAAACGAGCGCGCCTGCGTCAAAGAGCATGATCCCGACCGTGTAGAAGGGGCTCTCGATGGGATAGAGGACGGCCAATGCCGCAGCGCCTAAAACCTGGATTACC
>DASWAB010000425.1:0-15539 GCA_036391375.1 Nitrospirota bacterium | reverse complement strand
CGTGCTCCGCCTCTCGTACCTCGCGGATGTGGAAGATCCGAAGGTCGTGAAGGCGCGCACGGAGGCGGTCAAGCGCGAAGTCGCGGAGCGATGGGGGCGGGGTAGCTACCAATTAACGATCGAGACCGAAATCTTCTGGCGGCGGGGCGGACCCGCCGACAGAAAATGATGCAGCGCGACGGCCGGCAACGCGTCGCAGCCAGATACCTTTTTAAGGGAAATCAGAGAGCATGCTGAAACGTATTTTTATCATCGCTGCTTCGTGTCTCCTTTCCGCGATTGCCACGGCGGAAACGAACACCGCGCCTGCTCCCGCTCCACCGGCGGAAACGGGAGTGATGCAGGCACCCGCGCTCGGCCAGACGGTCGAGAAACAGGCGGGAACCGATGATCCCCGCGCCGTATGGGCGCATGACGGAGACGCAGCCGATAAGAAGGGGGACAAAGTCGAAGTGAAGAAGGTCCTGGAGAAAGCGGCCAAGACCATCAAGCTGCAGAACCTCGTTCCGCCGATCCATTTTGCATCCGGGCAGGCGGAGATTCCCGAAGGCTATGTCCAGCGCCTGCGCGACGTGCTCGACAGCATGAAGGGACGGGCCAACGTCCGGCTGCATTTCGTGGGGCACACCGACAACGCGCAGCTATTCGGCGCAGTGAAACAAAAGTACGGCGACAACCTCGCGTTATCGCGGGAACGCGCGGGGGTCACTGCCGAGTATTTCAAGAAGGCCCTCCGTCTTCCGCCCGAGTCGATTACGTACGAGGGCATGGGAGAATCCCAGCCGGTAGCGAGCAACGCCACCGAACAGGGCAAGTCGCTCAACAGGCGGGTCGAAGTCGAGGTCTGGTACGACGAGATCACCGAAAAGCTCGTGGACAAAGAAGTGGTGGTCGCAGAGCAGATGAACCGCGTAAAAGTGTGCCGCGTCGAGACGGTGTGCAAGCTGCGCTACAAAGAAGGCCACTCAAAGCGCGCCCGCATCAAAAATTTGATCGAACCGCTCCACTTCGACGACGACACGACGTCCATCCCCGAGGATTTCGTCCAAAAGGTGCGGCAGGCGCTTACCAACCTGGGGACAAAACAGCACGTCGTCGTCAAATTCATCGGGTATACCGACAACCTGCCTCTTTCGGGGCGGACCGAGCGCATCTACGGCAACGCGGTGGGGTTGTCGAAGGCGCGGGCGCGGCGGGCGGCGCTGGCCATTCAGGACGCGCTGAAGCTTTCGACGGCAGGGATCGACGTGGACGGCAAGGGCGCGGCCAGTCCGGTTGCCTCGAACGACACCGAGAAAGGCAGGGCGCTCAACCGGCGCATCGAAGTGGAATTCTGGTATGACGACGCCCTGCAGGAGCTCTCGGACGAGCCGCAGCTCTGCCCGGACGGGGCCGGGGGGATGGAAACCGTGACCCGTGTTTACGACACGCCATCCGTGAAACCGATCCTGTTTGCCCATGGAAAGCCCGTCGTTGCTCCGGAACAACTGGAGCTCCTGCGGAGCAGCATGGATGCCATCCGCGACAAAGCGAAGGTGCGCTTGCGCTTCATCGGTTATACCAGCGACGAGCGCCTCGATCGCCGCACCGCGATCGTGTACGAGGATGATATCGGTCTTTCGATTGCGCGCGCCCGCCGGGCCATGAAGTCGGTCAAAGAGCAGTTGGGGCTCACGGATGAACAGGTGGAGTGCGAGGGGCGCGGGTACGTGCAATCGGATGACGTGGTCAATACAGGCTTCGTCGAGTCCGATACGGCGCGGGTCGAAGCGCAGGTCGTGTATGACGAGCAGTTGACGCTTGACGACACCGAGGGCCTGGATATCACGCGCCTCACGCGCGAGGTCGCCCCGAAGGATCCCCTTGCGCTGAACCTCATGCGCATCACGGTCGACGGCAAGCCGATCGACGACCCGAACCGGAGCATCGCCGATATCGAGCGGTGTACCGACGTGGCCCTGGACAAGGCGGATGTGCAATTCAAGTTCGACAATCTGGAGCTGAAACCCCGGCTGAATGTAACGGCGTGGCCGAACTCCATCCGGTATCAGGACGATCCGGCTGCGGAATACCCGGACAATCTGATGCGCTTCCGCATGTACACGAACTACGCGGCGTTTATCAAGAAAGCGGAAATCCGCATCTTCGACGCACAAGCGTCGGCGAACGACACGCCCCTTGCGGTCATCGAGGTGGGCAAGGATGGCCGCGCAGAGTGGCAGCCGGCATTTCCAAGGCAGAAAGCGCCAGGCGGCTCATTGAAATACGTCCTGCGGGTCTACGACGCCGAGAATCATTTCGACGAGACCAAGCCGCTGCCGGTCTGGATCGTCGATAAGCAGTCCGCGGACATTTTGGATCACGACAAAGAGAAAGAGCTCTTGGCCGGTTACGGCGGGAACCACCTTGCGGTTGAAAATATTCCGAAGAAGGGGGGGACGGTCAAGGTCTCTGGCAGCGCGGTCCCGGCCGATCATTCGGTGTTCATGGCCGGCCGCGCGGTGCCGGTCGGCAAAGAAGGCAAGTTCGTCGCCGAGGAAATTCTGCCTCCGGGCATGCACACGGTTGAAGTGGCGATACTCGATAAGTCGGGCAACGGCAATCTCTTCCTGCGCGATCTTGATCTGAAGAAGAGCGACTGGTTTTACGTGGGCATCGCAGATGTCACGGTCGCCAGGGATTCCACGACCGGCCCGGCGAAGCTCGTCACCAATGATCAGACGCACTACAACAACGAGCTGAGCTATGACGGCAGGCTGGCCTTCTATACCAAGGGCAAATTCGGCAATGGCTGGGAATTGACCTCAAGCGCGGACACGCTCGACGGGCCGGTCAAGGACATCTTCAGAAACTTCGGGGACAAGTCGCCCAACGCGCTGTTCCGGAGCATCGATCCGCAGTATTACTATCCCACCTACGGCGATGACAGCAGCGTGGAGGAGGGGGCGCCGACGCTCGGCAAGTTCTATGTGAAGTTGAAGAAGGACGACAGCTACGGCCTGTGGGGCAACTTCAAGATCGGGTACAACGACAACGATCTGGCGCACGTTGATCGCGGCCTGTACGGCGCAAATGCCCATTATCAGACACTGTCGGCGACGAGCTTCGGCGAGAAGCGGTTTCTGATCGACGGCTTCGCCGCGCAGCCGGGCACGGTCGGGACGCGGGACGAGTTTCTGGGCACCGGCGGGTCACTCTATTACCTGCGTCATCAGGACATTCTGACCGGCTCCGAACGCGTGCGCATCGAAGTGCGCGACAAGGATTCCGGCATCGTCATGTCCGTGAAGAACCTGACGCAGGCTCTCGATTACACCGTCGATTACCTGCAGGGGCGCATTTCGCTCGCGCAGCCCCTGTCGCCGACGGCGAGCGATAATATGCTGGTCGCCAGCGGCACCGTCGGCGGCAATCCTGTTTATCTGGTCGTGCGCTACGAGTACGTACCGAGCGCCGGCGACACCAACAGCATGAGCCTGGGCGGCCGCGCCCATGTGTGGCTGAGCGACTACGTGAAGCTGGGCGTCACCACAAGCGAGGACCAGGGTTCGGAGAACCCGAGCGGGGTGAGCGCCGCAGATGTTACGGTTCGGAAGAGCGCGGAGTCGTGGGTCAAGGTGGAGGCGTCCAGGAGCAAAGGACCCGGCCTGACCTCCCTTTCCTCCGGGGATGGCGGCTTCACGTTTGGTTCGACCTGTTCCGGCTTTACCGGCACCACGGCGAATCCGGCATGCTCCTCGTTTGGCAGCTCCGCGCCCGTGAATGCCGGTGCTTACCGGATCGACAGCAGCATCGGCTTCAAAGACCTCATCGACGGCGCGAAGGGCCAGGCGACGTTCTACACGCAGAGCCTCGATGCGGGTTATTCGGCGCCGGGTCTGGCGACCGCTACGGATACCAGGCAGTACGGCGGAACCCTGAGGTGGCCCGTGACGGACAAAATCGATGTAAACGCCAAGGCGGACAAAACGAGCCGGCAACAGGGCCTCGATACCAAGGCGTATGAAGTTGATGTCAATTATCATTTGACCGAGCATTGGACCATGAGCCCCGGGGTGAGGAGCGACAGCCGCGCGGATCATTCGCCGGTCGTGCCGCCGACGCAGATGGAGGGCGATCGCACGGACGCGGCCGTGCGGGCGACCTACGATTCCAGGGAACGATGGACCGCCTACGGCTTCGTGCAGGATACGGTCGGCAAGACCGGCAACCGCGAAGGCAACGGCCGCGTGGGATCGGGCGGCGCATATCGCATCACCGACCGGCTCAAGGTAAACGGCGAAGTGTCGTCCGGCGACCTCGGAGGCGCCGGCAAGGTCGGCACGGAGTATCTCTACTCCGACCGGACCAACATCTACCTGAATTACGTGTACGACAACGAGACCCCGGACAACGGCATCCGTTCGAGCAAAGGGAATCTGGTCTCCGGTTTCAAGACACGGTACTCGGACACCACAAGCGTGTATGCAGAGGAAAAGTATACGCACGGGAAAGTGCCGACGGGCCTCACGCATTCCGCGGGCGTTGACCTTGCGCCTTTCGATCACTGGAACTTCGGCGTCAACGCGGATTTTGGAACGCTGCGAGACCCCGTCACCGCCGCCCGTCTCGAGCGCAATGCGGCCGGCGTGCGGGTCGGTTACGGGAACGGCGATTTCACGTGGACGACCGTGTTTGAATATCGCGTAGACAAGACCGAAACCACAAACCCGGACATGAGCGTGAGCACGGTTGATCGGGACAGCTGGGTGACAAAGAACAGCTTCAAATATCAGATCGGCCCGTCATCGCGGCTCCTCTGGAAGCTGAATCACGCCGAGAGCACGAGCTCGGGCAGTTTCTTCGGCGGCAATTACACGGAAGCGGTCATCGGCTACGGCTATCGGCCAGTGACGAACGATCGCCTCAACACCTTGGTCAAATACACGTATTTTTACAACGTTCCGGCGGTGAGCCAGGTCGCTGACACGGTCACCTCTACGGCCGCCAATACCGTCACGAATGCGGCCGCGGATTACATTCAGAAGAGCCATATCTTCTCGGCGGATGTGATGTATGACCTCACCCGGCGCTGGACCATCGGCGGCAAATTCGCCTATCGCCTGGGGCAAATCAGCGTGGACCGGCAGGACCCGGAATTTTTCAAGAGCCGTGCGCTGCTTAACATTCTCCGTGTCGATTGGCATTTCGTGCATGAGTGGGATGTCCTGGCGGAGGGCCGCGTCCTCGATTTGCCCGATGCCAAGGACCGGCTGAGCGGGGTGCTGCTGGGCGTTTACCGGCATCTCGGCAATTACCTCAAGCTGGGGGTCGGCTATAATTTCAGCAAATTCTCTGATGATCTGACCCAGCTCGATTACAAACACCAGGGGGTGTTCATCAACCTGGTCGGGGAGATATAAAAGGCGCCCGCGCAAAGACGCAGAGCCGCGGAGGAAGATGGGAAATAAAAATGCAGACAGCGCTTCTTTTGCTCTCGTCGCCTGAGCGCGAAACCTTATTGAAGATTTAGATTACCCAGGAGGCAGCCATGTGCAACATTATAAGAGGGTTCATCCTATCCATTACCGTGCTGATGCTGAGCTTCCCTGTCCATGCGGAGGATGTCTCCAAGGAACAGATGAAGGGCCTGGATGAGCAGGTCCAGGAAATCAAGGGCGATGTTCTGGGCATTTCGGCGGAGCTGAACCGGCTTGAAGAGAAGCTGCTGTATCCGTCCACGACGCAGGTCGCGGTTTTCGTGTCGCTAGCCAAGGGCGAAACCTTCCGCCTCGACTCGGTCGAGATACAGTTGGACGGCGCGCCGGTTGCCCATCACCTTTATTCCTTTAAGGAGCTCGAAGCCCTGCAGAAGGGCGGGATGCAGCGCATCTATACCGGCAATGTCCGGTCCGGCGAACATGTGCTCCAGATCTTTGTCGCGGGGAAAGCAGGGGGAGGCGCCGATGTGCAAAAATCGGAGCGCTTCAAAATCAACAAGGATGTGGGCCCCAAAATCGTGGAAATATCCCTGGCCGCCCAGAGCATAACACTGAATGACAGGTAGACCATGAACAGGCTGGTTATTGTATTGACAATGCTGATCTTCTCCGCGTCTTCGGCGTCGGCCGCTCCGGCCGCCCCGAAAAAGCCGAGAGACCTCTATTTCGGAGAGGCCCTTTATTACGCGTTTCAGGGTGACTGGTTCGATGCCATCGCCAGGCTCGACACCGAGCTTGTGCAGCACTATGGGCTCGATGAACCCGAACGGGACACCCTTCATTATTATATCAACCAGGCGGAGTTTGACGTGGGTGATTTCGAGCTGTTCTACCGGATGCACCAGCGCGCCGGACGGGCTATCAAATCGGTGATCGAGGGCAATGTCGAGGAGTCCGTGCGCAACGAGGCCGTTTTCCGCCTCGCCCGGATATACTTCCAGAAAGACCAGCCGCAGAACGCCCAGCAGGCCGTGGACCGCATCAAGGGCGCCGTTCCCGAAAAGATTCGCGCCGATCTGGCGTTCCTGCGAGCGAACATCGCCCTAGCCAGCGGCGGCAACGCAGAGGCCGCCCGCATTCTGAAAGACCTGCAAGGCGAGAAAAGCCTGGAAGGGTTCAGCTCCTACAATCTGGGGATTGCGTTGCTGAGGAACGGCAGCGAGCAGGACGGCCGGGCGTATCTCGACCGCACCGGCCGGATTGAGAGCAACAGTCCTGCCGCGCTGGCGATCAGGGACAAAGCCAACCTCGTCCTCGGCGAAAAGCTGCTGGCTGAAAATAAGTTCGAGGCCGCCAAGGAAACGCTCGACAGGGTGCGCTTGAGCGGCCCGTTCTCCAACCGGGCGCTGCTCAGTTCGGGATGGGCCGACGCTTCGCGCGAGCAATTCAAAAGCGCGCTGGCGCCGTGGACGCTCCTGTCCGAACGCGCGGTCACGGACGAGGCGGTGCAGGAAGCAATGCTTGCCGTTCCCTATGCCTACGGCAGGCTCGGCGTGTACAGCAAGGCTGCGCTCTTGTATGGCAGGGCACTGGAGGCGTTCAGCGCGGAGATCGACAAACTCGGCGCCTCGATCACCAGTATCCGCGAAGGCAAATTCCTGAAGGCCCTGGCGCGGGAAGAGCTGAAACAGGACCCCGAGTGGGTTGTCAAGCTGCGTGAGCTGCCGGAAACGCCCGAGACGTTCTACCTGCTCGATTTGATGGCCTCGCATGATTTTCAGGAATCGCTCAAAAATTATCTCGACCTTGAAGAACTGCGCAAAAAGCTGGAGGTCTGGTCACGGGATCTGGCCGCCTTCGAAGATATCATCCAAAAGCGCAGGGCGTATTACCAGCCGCTGCTGCCCGCGATCGACCGGGAATTCAGACGGCTCGACTCGCAGATGCGCCTGCGCTTGGAGCAGCGGGACCATATCGAACAACGGCTGCACGCCATGCTGGTGGCGCCGCGCCCCGATTATCTGGCCACCGCCGAGGAGCGCATCCTCGGCGGGCAGATCACGCTCCTGGAACGGAAGCTGACCGCCGGCGGCAAGGGCGTGTCCGGCGAAGTTGAGGCGCGGATCAAACGGTTACGGGGGGCGCTGCTCTGGAATATCTATACGGAATATGACCGCCGCTTTACCGAAGCGCACAGGCATCTCCGCGATCTGAATCGGGAAATCGACCTGTTAAAAAAGCAATACACGGCTTTTGTCCGCGCCCGCCAGGCCGCCACGCAAAGCTATGAAGGCTACGACGATGTCATTCGCCGCCTGCGGACGCAGATCACGACGGCGCGGGGAAAAGTGGGGGAATTGATGTCGCGTCAGGGGCATATGCTTGAAGTCATGGCAGTGAATGAACTCACCAGGCGGCGCGACCGGCTCGAAGAGTTCCAGATCAAGGCGCGCTTCGCCATGGCGGACAGCTACGACCGGGCCACCAAGGCCCAAAACAAGAAGAGGCTCGAGCAATGAGGACGACGAATCTTCTTCGATGGAGCGCGCTTGCGCTGCCGCTGTTCCTCCTGGGCGCCTGTCAAACGACCGGCGGCAGGGATACGATTGCCAAGCTGCGCAACGTGCAGATCGAAATCAAGGAAGAGAAGATCGAAGGCGGGTTCGAGAAGGCGATGGAGAGCTACCAGCGTTTTCTCAAGGAAACGCCGGAATCCTCCCGGCTGAAGCCGGAGGCCATGCGCCGTTTGGCAGACCTGAAGATCGAACGGGAATACGGACTCCTTTCCGGCGATACCGCAGCAAAGCGGAAAAACGCCGGTCCCGCGCTGCCCCCTCCGGAACGCGCGGAGCGCAATGAAGGGGCGGCCGCAGGCCCCTCTGCTCCCGCGCCGGCGCAGGGACAGGGTGAATCACAGGCGGAGTTCGAGAAAAGGGCGGCGGTCCGCACTGCGGTGGCGGCAGGCGCGGCGAAGGGAGAGGAAATCTCCCTGCCCGGCGCGGAGAATCTGGAGCGGGAGGGCGCGCGCGAGGCCATCGCGCTTTACCAAAAGCTTCTTGCCGAGTATCCCCAGTACGAGCACAACGACCAGGTGCTCTATCAGATGTCCCGCGCGTACGAAGAGCTGGGGCAGGTCGATGAGGCCATGCAGGTCATGGACCGGATGGTGCGCGGGTATCCGAAATCCCGATATATGGATGAAGTGCAGTTCCGGCGCGCTGAATATTTCTTCACCCGCAAGCATTTTCTGGACGCCGAAGACGCTTACAAAAGCATTGTCCAGACAGGCATACAGTCGCCTTTCTACCAGCTGGCCCTGTACAAACTCGGCTGGACGTTCTATAAGCAGGAACTTTACGATGAAGCCCTGGAGCGGTACATCGCCCTGCTCGATTTGAAGGTGGCGACGGGGTACGACTTTGCACAGACCGCCGACAAGGCGGAGCGCCAGCGCATCGACGACACCTTCCGGGTCGTCAGCCTGTGCTTTTCCAACCTCGGCGGCGCCAAATCCATGGTCGAGTATTTCCACCGTCACGGCAAGCGCAGCTACGAGGACGGCGTCTACAGCAACCTTGGAGAATTCTACTACGACAAACGCCGCTACAGCGACGCCGCGGCGACCTACAACGCCTTTGTCAGCCAGAATCCGTTCCACAAGTTGTCGCCTCAATTTGATATGCGGGTGATCGAGATCGATGCCGCCGGAGGGTTCCCCAGCCTGGTCATTGACGCGAAAAAGCAATTTGCCGTAAATTACGGGCTCAAAGCCGAATACTGGAAGCATTTCGAGCCGGGCAGCCGCCCGGAAGTTCTCGCCTGGCTCAAAAAGAACCTCGCTGACCTGGCCAATTATTATCACGCGCTTTACCAGAACCCGGAGGAGGCGAAGGATAAAAAGACAAACTTCGAGGAAGCGCTGCATTGGCACCGGGAATTCCTCACTTCCTTCCCGAAGGACCCCGAATCGCCGGGGATTAATTATCTGCTGGCGGACTTGCTCATGGAAAACCGCTCCTTTGATCTTGCGGCGAAGGAATATGAGAAGACGGCCTATGACTACCCCCGCCACGAGAAATCCGCGCTGGCAGGCTACGCGGCAGTGTACGCTTGGCGTCAGCATCTGGCGGGAGTTGCAGCCGCGGAAAAAGAAAAGGTTACGCGGGAGATTGTGCGCAGCTCGCTGAAGTTTGCCGACGCCTACCCCGAGCATGAGAAGGCTTCGATTGTTCTGGGAGCGGCAGCGGATGATCTGTACTCGTTGCGGGACTATGAACCGGCGGTTGCCGCCGCGCGGAAGCTGTTGTCGGCATTCCCCCGCGCCGAGGCGGGGGTCGTGCGCCAGGCCTGGCTGGTGGTCGGCCACTCAACCTACGAGCTTACCCGCTACAGCGAGGCTGAAACCGCTTATGCGAATGTGCTGGCGCTGCTCCCTGCCGGCGACAAAAGCCGCGACGGCCTGACCGATAATATGGCGGCGGCGATTTACAAGCAGGGCGAGCAGGCGAATGCCGGCAAGGATTATCGGGCGGCCGCCGAGCATTTTTTGCGGGTGGGGCGACTTGCCCCCGGCTCCAAAATCAGGGCGAATGCGGAGTACGATGCGGCCGCGGCCCTCATTCAGCTCAAGGATTGGAAAATGGCCGCCACGGTGTTGATCGGGTTCCGCGAAAAATTCCCCGGCCACGAGCTGCAGCCTGAGGTGACCAAGAAGATCGCCTACGTCTACCGCGAGGACGGGCAGTTCTCCCTGGCCGCCGATGAATATGAACGCATAGAAAAAGAGTCAAAGGATGAAGAGGTGAGGCGGGAGGCGCTGCTGATCGCGGCGGAATTGCATGAGAAAGCCGGGAACCAGCCCCGCATGCTGGCGGCGTACCGGCGCTATGTGGATTATTTCCCGCATCCGGCCGAGCCCAACCTGGAAACGCGCAACAAGATCGCGGAAGCATTGAAAAAGAAAAACGATCAGGACAGTTATCTCGCCGAACTCAGGCAGATCGTGGCCATCGACGCGGGCGCGGGGGGCGAGCGTACGCAGCGGACCCGGTATTTTGCCGGCAAGGCCGCATTGGTCCTGGCCGAGCAGACCTTCGACCAGTTTGCAGGAGTAAAACTGGTTGAGCCGCTCAAGGTCAACCTGGACAAAAAAAAGGAGATGATGAAGGTCGCGACCCAGCAGTTTAACAAGCTTCTCGATTACGAAGTCGGCGAGGTCACCGCAGCGGCGACCTTTTATCTGGCAGAAATTTATGCGCGCTTCAGCAAGGACCTGAAGGAGTCCGAACGACCCGCAGGGCTGAACGCATTGGAGCGGGAAGAATACGAACTTGCCCTCGAGGACCAGGCGTATCCCTTCGAAGAGAAGGCCATTGCAATGCATAAGAGCAATCTCGAGCTGATCTCCCGGGGTGTTTACAACGAATGGATCGACAAGAGTCTGCAGAAACTGGCCAAGTTCGTTCCCGCCCGCTACGATAAGCAGGAAGAGGAGAGCCCCGTCATCACGTCGCCGGATAGTTACCTGTTCGCCATTGAACGTCCGGAGCCTCCCGCGCCGCAGGCGGCTGAAGGGGCGGCGGCGCAGGCCGGAGAAGCAAAGCCGGATGTGAAGCCTGCCGAAGCCAAAGACGCGGGGAAGCCGGGAGAGCCTCCGCAGGTTTCCAAACCGGACGAGGTCAATGGAGCGGCGCCGGCCGCAGTGCCTCCGCAGGCTGCGAAGCCTGCCGGGACCCAGGAAGCGGTGAAGGCGGCTGAACAGAAACAAGATGCGAATCAAGACGCCCCGTCTGAGGGCGGGACGGAATAAGGTTAAGGCGAACCAGAGAGGGAGCCGGGCGATGCAGGTCAAGAATGCTGAGTTGTTATGGCGGTCGAAAGTCCGAAGGCGGGCCGGGTGGGCGGCCCTGGCGGCATTTGCGCTTTTTTCCGGGTGCGCAACCACCAAGGCCACGCAGCAGCCCGCTACGGCCGTTCCAGCCGCTCCAATCGTTACAAACCAGGGGCCAACCGTGGCGCGGCTCGAAGACGGCCGGCAAGGGTTCGTCATCCGGGAAAGCCCGAGCATGGACGCGGAGTCGCGCGCCGAATTCGAGCGCGCCGCCGCCATGATGAACGACGGGAAAAATGACAAGGCCATCGAACTCCTGACAAAGGTGATCGAGCGCTCGCCGGGCGTCACGGCGCCTTATATCGACATCGCAGTGGCCTACCTGCGGACCGGGAAACTGGAGCAGGCCGAGCAGCACCTCAAAACCGCGCTGGGACTGGTTCCCAATCACCCCGTGGCCAGTAATGAATATGGGCTGCTGCTTCGCAGGGCCGGTCGTTTTAAGGAGGCCCGGGAGATCTATGAGAAGGCGCTCGCGAGTTTCCCGGACTATCTTCCCCTCCGGAGAAATCTCGGGGTCCTCTGTGATCTGTATCTCAATGACCCGGAATGCGCGCTCAAACAATTCGAGATTTACAGCGAGGGAATGCCCGCGGACGCGCAGGCCAAAATATGGATTGCCGAGCTGCGCATGCGGCTCGGACGTTAGGTGTATACCGCGACTCGCAGTCCCGGATCCCGCGGGAGGGGCGCCGCAGCAGGAAGGGAGGGAATATGTATCGAAAGGTATTGCCCTGGCTGTGTCTGTTTTTGACGCTGGCTGGCACGGCCGCGGCCAAGGACAGGGGACGGACGGCCCAAAATGCGGCAAAGGCGCCACATCAGAAAGAGGAAACGAAGCCGGCAGAGGCCAAAGAGCTTTCGGGCATGTCCATCGTCGGCAACGACGAAGCTCCGAAAGCCCTGTACATCGTGCCTTGGAAAAGCTCCGAAATCGGCGTTGAAACCAACATGAACATGCTGTTGAATGCGGGCGACACGCCCGTGGACCGGGAGGTGTTCATGCGGCAACTGGATTTTTACGAACTCAGCACCAAGAAACAATGAAGACGTCATCCCCGAACGAACCCATCGGGGATCTGATCTTGAGATTCTGTTCCCGATTAAAGCTTCGGGAATGACAACTTTGCCGTTAGCGAAAAGGAGGGAAAAAAGATGGGATTTGTATATGCAATAGTAAGGTTTTTTCAGGGGGGCGGGATCTTCATGTTCCCTATTCTGCTTACGCTTCTGGTCGGTCTGGCCATTGCGTTCGAACGCTGGGTTAATTTGAAGCGCGTCCAGGCCTCAAACCAGACGTTATGGGACTCGCTGTATCCGGAGATGGAAAAGGGAAATTTCGAGAAAGCGCGAAAAATCGCCAACGAGGACAAATCCTCCATGGCGCAGATGCTGGCGATGGGACTGGCGCGCCAGGGGGCCGTCAGACGGCGGGAAGACATAGAAATCGCCATGGAAGAGAGCTTGATGGAGATCATTCCCCAATTGGAAAAGCGCACGCCGTACCTGGCGCTGCTCTCGAATATCGCCACCCTCTTCGGACTGCTCGGCACCATCATGGGCCTTATCCAGGCCTTCGCCGCAGTCTCCACGGCGAGCCCGGCCGAGAAGGCCGCCCTGCTCGCGGCCAGCATTTCGGAGGCCATGAGCTGCACCGCCTTTGGTCTGATGACCGCGATCCCGCTTCTCCTGTTCCATGCCCGCCTGACAACGGCCACGGGGCAAATTGTGAATAACCTGGAGATGGCGTCGGTAAAAGCGCTCAATGCCGTGTCCACGTTTGCCAAGCACCGGTTTGACACACCTTCGGCTTCACCAAGCGCCGATATGATGGGAGCTGAACATGTCGCGAAGATTTCGTAGCATAAGGGCCAAGGAAGAGTTCGCTACGGACATCATGGAAGTTTTGAACCTGACGCCTCTGATGGACATCATGACCGTTCTGGTGGTCTTTCTGCTCATCAGCGCCGTCTTTATGAGCATAACGATCCAGGAATTGAGCGTCCCGACCAGCTCCGGCAAAGCGGGAGGTGCGCCGAATTTCGCCATCGAGGTGATTGTCCGCAAAGCGGGACTGGAAATCGGCAACGGATCGTCCGTAGAGGCCGCAATTCCGAAAAAAGACGATAAATACGATATGGAGCTGCTGCAAAAAATGCTCGTCCGCCTGAAGTCTCAATATCCGGACAAGGAAGACGCGACGATCCTGATGGAGCCGAAGATCGAATACGATTACCTGATCCAGATCATGGATGCGGTTCGCGAAGCAGACGTGCGGGCGGAGGGGAGCAGCGAGATCAGCAAAATAGTCCTCTTTCCAAAGATATCCTTAGGAGACGCGCCATGAGCGACAGCAGACGCATACGACGGATGGAGCGCACCAACAAGAGCAGCGGCGGCCACGGTCTCGGGATAAACCTGATTCCGATGATGGACGTGCTTTGCGTTCTGGTGTTCTTCCTGCTCTTTCATTCATTCAACAGCACGCTGCCGGAGGCGCAGCTCACGCTGCCTGCCTCCGTTGCCGAGGCCCATCCGAGGGAAACCGTGACGATCGTGGTCACCGCTGAATCAGTCCTGGTTCAGAGCGAACCCGTGATCAACACCGCCAACCTGCTCGATGACGGCATTGGACTGATTTATGAACTGAGAGACCGGCTGGTACAGCTTCGCAACGCCGTCGAGGCGACCGCCAAGGCGGATGACAGCAGGGAGGTCACGCTCCTTGCCGACAAATCGATTCCCTTCAAGGTGCTTAAAAAAATAATGTCGACCTGCACGGCTTGCGGATACGGAAAGATTTCCCTCGCCGTCATGCAGAAGGAATCGCAAAGAAAATAGTGGGGGTACCGTGAATACATCCGTGAACACATCCACGTTGTTAGCGGACGAATTGGGACAGCTGAGCGTCCAGATCGAGCAAACCCGTCAGAAACAGGAGTCGCTGGAGAGCGAGTTGCGCGCCGTAGATGCGGAGCTGGAGACGTTTTCCGCGGACCGGCAGCGTTTCGATCTCCTGCGGAACGCCTGCACCGCGCTCGACAAGCTGGTGGAGCTGAAAGCGGGCGACCTCTTCTGGGAGGGGGTTTGCGAGCCCCAGAACATCGCCGGACATCTGGAGCGGGCGAAGAGCCGGGTTGCCCGCTTCGAAGGGGAGATCAGCGGGATTCTGAAAAAACAGGCGGATCTTCAGGGGCAGATCAACGGGTGTCTCGACGATCTGGATGTCCTCAACGAAGAAGTGCGCGCCGCCTACGCCCGCGACGAACGGCGTCTGGAAGAGTACCTCGTTGAACGCGATATTACACCTGTTCCCAACCGTCTGACCCTTCGTGAGGAGAGCGAGGAGCGCTTCCGCCGGGCTTTGATTTACGCTTTCCTGTTCTTCTTCTGCTTCGGCACCGTGATGCGTATATGGAAGCTGCCGCCCCCGCCCCGACCGGTCGTGGCCGTGGTTCCGCAACGTCTGGTCTCCATGCTGAAAAAGGAGCGGCCGAAGCCGGAGCCGCCGAAACCCAAAGAAGAGAAGAAGCCCGAGAAAGAGCAGGAGAAGAAGACCGAGAAACAGCAGGAACAGAAACCGGCCAATGTGGAAAAAGAGGTCGCGCGCGAAAAAGCGGAGAGCTCGGGCGTTCTGGCCTTCAAGAACACCTTTAAGGATCTGATGGAAGAAACTCCTTCAGCGCACCTCGGAGCGGAGGCGCGCCTGAGCAACCAGCCGTCCGCAGCGGCAGGTCAGGCCCGTGCCAGCCGGTCAATAATCGCCATGGAGGGAGGCTCCGGCGGCAGCGGCGGCATCAGCAATTCCGGGGTCAGCCGCAATATCGGCCATGGCAATGGCAGCGGCATCGGCGGGGTGGGCTTTACCCGGGTGCAAAGCTCGATTGCGGGGCTGAAGGGAGAGTCGAAGCCGCTGAGCGCCGGAATTGGACCGGCCCGAACCGACGAAGAAATTCAGATCGTCTTCGATAAATACAAGGCATCGCTCTATCGGATGTACAACATGGAACTGCGCAAGAACCCGACCCTGCGCGGCAAGGTTCTGCTGCGCATCACCATCGAGCCGGGCGGCGAAGTCTCGGCCTGTTCGGTGCAGTCGAGCGATCTGGCCTCGCCGGAGCTGGTGGCCCAGGTTGTGGAGCGCGTCAAGAAGTTCAACTTCGGACCGAAGGAGAAGGTCCCCAAGACCACTATTCTGTACCCGATTGATTTCCTGCCCGGAGGTTAGC
>DASWAB010000424.1:0-3246 GCA_036391375.1 Nitrospirota bacterium | reverse complement strand
AACCTCCGATATGATCGAAAAGTATATACGTCATCATAGGGACGAAAAGCAATCGCCTGCGCAGCTTGGTTTTAAGCTGCGCTAAAAGATGCCCCGCCCCTTGGGGCGGGGTAATTCACTCATCTCTTTTTGAAATTGCTGAACAGGGAAGCCTCGTCCGCGCGGAGCAGGCCGGAAGAGGTTCTCAAACAACTGCGCGTCAGCGAAGGGCAAGCGGTGGCGGACCTCGGCTCTGGAGGTGGGTATTTCACGCTTGTCTTTGCGTCCAAGACGGGAGCGGCCGGACGCGTCTACGCTGTTGACGTTGAAAAGAAGTATCTGGATTTTATAAAAAGGCAAGCAAAGAGGGCGGGGCTCGGCAACATTGTCCTCGTGCTTGCGGACAAAGGCGAGGCGGACCTGCCGAAGGCCGGGCTCGATCTTATTTTCGCCCGGAACGTGTTTCACCATCTGCCCGAACCGCCGGATTATTGCGCCCGGCTCAAAAAATATCTGAAACCGGGCGGCAAAGTCGCGATCGTCGAGCACAAGAAGAAGGGCTTCATCGCTTGCCTGGGCATCATACGCCGAGGGAAACCATTGTGCATGACATGGAAAAAGCCGGATACATCCAGGTGGGGTCATTCGATTTTCTGCCTGATCAGACCTTTACTCTGTTCAGCGTGAAATAAACACCGCGCAAAACCTGCGTCATTCTTTAGTTCCGTCCTTCAACTCCTTCTTACATCCGCTCTAGACATCCGGTGATATAATTTAATCAAAGAGAATTTCTGCCCTCCTTTTGAGAAGGAGAAACAAGGCAAAGGGCGCGTTCGGGCAGGGAGGAGAGGAGGGATTGGCCATGGTACTCGAACTGAATGAAAAAGAATGGCAGATTCTCACCAGAATTGTGGATGAATATCTGCCGGAGCTGCGGCTGGAGATTGCGTCAGGAAGAATACAATACGACTGGCGGATGGACATGAAAAAGGAAGAGGAGGTGGTAAAGAATATCGTCGACAAACTGCACAAGGCCGAGCTGACAAAAGCGGCCTGACCGGATCACTTGCCCGCCGAAACTGACGCAGGGGAAAGGAGGGGCTGATTCTCCTTTCCCTCTTCATATTCCTTGCCTAATAATAAAAAATAAAATAATTATCAAGGAGCGCCCCCTTCAACTCTTGCGAGCATCGCGGAGACCTTGTGTAAGACATCATTTCCGCAGAACTTCTGATCGAAGTCCCGGCAACAAAAATCATTCCGTATCGGCTTCTTAAAGGAACTCAGGGGTTTTCAGCAGGCGCCAGATGATACTTTGTGCTGAAAGAGGCCTAAAACAATCCTATTTTAAAAATCTGTGGTATCCTTTCCTATATAAAGGCAGGATTGCCTTGCTGCCAGGAAACTTGTAAACGGAGCCAGGGAGGCATGATGCATTTGTCGAACAAGATATGGGCCGTAACCGCCGCGGTCTGGTGGGCCGTTGCGAGCGGGTGCGCCGTGGGCCCGAATTTCAAACCTCCCGCGGCCCCGGCCACGGACAACTATACCGCTGCGCCGTTGTCAGCCGAGACGGCATCAGCGCCGGGGCCGGCGGGCGCTTCACAGCGTCTGGTCCCGGGCCGGGAAATCCCCGCGGAGTGGTGGGCGCTCTTTCATTCCGAGAAGCTCGGCGAATTGATCCGCCAGGCAGTCGCGAATAACCCCTCGCTCGCGGCTGCAGCGGCGACGCTTCGGGCGTCGCAGGAAAACCTGAGGGCACTGGTCGGGTCCGCGCTTATTCCGAGCGTGAATGCGGACGCATCGGTTTCGCGCCAGAAGATCTCCGGCGCAGCGTTCGGCCAGCCAGAAAAAGATTTCTCTCCGTTCACGCTGTACAACGCCTCGGTCAGCATTACGTACGCCCTTGATCTGTTCGGCGGGGCGAGGCGCGAGCTCGAGGCGCTTCAGTCCGAGGCGGACTACGCGGGGTTTCTGCTTGAGGGCGCGTACCTCGCGATCACCTCGAACATCGTCACTGCCGCGGTAAAAGAGGCCGCCCTGCGCGCGCAGATCGATGCCACGCTCGAAATCATCGCGGCGGAGGAGAAGCAGCTCGAAGTAGTCTCCCGCCAGTTCCAGCTCGGCGCAGTGGCGAAGACGGACGTGCTCGCGCAGCGGGCGCAGCTCTCGCAGACGCGCGCGACTCTTCCGCCGCTCGAAAAGGCCCTCTCGCAGACGCGGCACCTGCTGGCCGTTCTCGCTGGCAGACCGCCGGGCGAAGCCGCGGCGCTTCCGGAGTTCACCCTCAACGGCTTCGATCTCCCCCCGGAGGTGCCGGTCAGCCTGCCGTCTGACCTCGTCCGCCAGCGCCCCGACATACGGGCCGCTGAATCGCTGATGCATGCGGCCAGCGCAAGGATCGGCGTTGCAACCGCGGCCCTTCTCCCCCGAATTACGCTGAGCGGGAGTTACGGGTCTGAAGCGGTCTCCTCGGGCGCTCTGTTCACGAGCGGGGCGGGCATATGGAATCTCGGAGCAGGTTTGCTTCAACCCCTCTTTCACGGCGGCGAGCTGACCGCGAGACGGCGCGCCGCCGCAGCGGTTTATGATCAGGCAGCGGAGCAATATCGCGCCGCGGTGCTTCAGGCGTTCCAGAATGTGGCCGATGTGCTGCGCGCGCTCGATTTGGACGCGACCGCGCTCAAGGCGCAGGCGGAGGCCGAAGAAGCCTCACGGGCGCTGTTCGAGCTTGCGGTAAGACAGTTTCAGCTCGGGGCGATAAGCTACCTGTCCTTGCTGAACGCCGAGCGCCAGGAAAAGGAAGCACGGATCGGCTTGGTCCAGGCACAGGCGCTCCGCCTCGCAGATACCGCGGCGCTTTTCCAGACCCTCGGAGGAGGGTGGTGGAACCGCGTGAAGCAGTAAGGACAGCGGAGCGCGGAGGTCGGAAAATTATGGCAAAAAAAATTATGGCAAAAAGAATGATCGTCATGCTCGGCATCGTCGGCGTCCTGTTCGGAGGCATCTTCGGGTTCAAAGCGGTGCAGGCGCGGATGACGAAAAAATACATGAAGTTTCAGCCGCCGCCTGCAGCAGTCACGGCGATGAAGGCCGGATTACAACCGTGGCAGCCGCAGCTCAAAGCGGTCGGGAGCCTGCGGGCCGCGCGCGGGGTGGAAGTAACGAGCGAGATTTCCGGGCTCGTGCGGGAACTCAGGTTCAAGTCCGGAGATACAGTCGCCGCTGGACAGGTGCTGGTTCAGCTCAACGCGGACGCGGACATTG
>DASWAB010000423.1:0-4770 GCA_036391375.1 Nitrospirota bacterium | reverse complement strand
GTTCGGAAAATACTCGCGGACGGAGACGACGCTGACGCCGCCGGGCGGCACGGTCGTGCAGGAGACCTATGAAGACAAATTCGCATTCAGCATCGAGTTCGCGAAGCGCTGGGGGAACCTCGCCATGCGGCTCGGGATCATCGAATCCTCGGGCGGCGCGGGAGTCGATTATTATGTCTTTGACGACCGGCTCAAGTTCAGCCTGGAATCCTGGAACTTCAACAGCAAGCAGCCGAAAAACGAGAACGCGCACATGAAGGCGACGGCAAGCTACGGCCTGAGCAAAACGCTCTACCTGTACGGCGGGTATGATAATTTTTTGAACAAGGACCGCGCGACGCCCTTTGTCGGGCTCGGGCTCCGGTTTGACGATGAGGACCTGAAGTACCTGCTCGGGAGCGTGCCGATACCGAAGTAACGGACGGCGCAAAGAGCAAAGCCGCATAGAGCATAGGTCTTACGCCTCGCGTTGTGGGCCATGCCCAATGCTTATTCCCGTCTTTCCTTGACTTTTGGCGTACAGTCCCTTAGAATAAATCATTTCGAGGAGCGCGAGTGAACAAGGCGATTACAAAGGCGATATTTCCCGCTGCCGGCCTCGGGACCCGGTTTCTGCCGGCGACCAAGGCGTCGCCCAAGGAAATGCTGCCGCTGGTGGACAAGCCGCTCATCCAATACGTGGTGGAAGAGGCCGTCGCCTCGGGCGTCGAACAGGTGGTGCTGATTACCGGCAGGGGCAAGCGCGCGATCGAGGACCACTTTGACGTGGCCTTCGAACTCGAGGAGGACCTCAAGGCCAAGGGCAAGCACAAGCTGCTCTCAGAGGTGCAGCGCATCGCCAACCTGGTGACCTTCTGCTATATCCGGCAGAAAAAGGCGATGGGCCTGGGCCACGCCGTGTTGACGGCCAAACGGGTCGTCGGCGACGATCCGTTCGCGGTGCTTTTGGGCGACGATATCATCGACGCCGAGGTCCCCGTGCTGAAACAGATGATGGACGTCTACACCCGCTACCCCGCCACCATCCTCGCCATCCAGAAAGTGCCGAAGTCCCAGACGCAGCATTACGGCGTTATCGACGCGAAGCGGCTCGAGGACGGCGTTTATCTGGTGCACGACCTGGTCGAGAAGCCGCTTCCCGAGGAGGCGCCGTCCAACCTTGCGATTATCGGACGGTATATTCTTACCCCGGAGATTTTCAGCGCCCTCGAACAGACGAAGCCGGGAAAGGGCGGCGAAATCCAGCTTACGGACGGCCTCAAACTGCTTATGGAGAAGCAGCCGATCTACGCATACGAGTTTCAGGGTGTGCGGCATGACGCGGGAGACAAGCTGGGATTTCTGAAGGCCACGGTAGAATTCGGCCTCAAGAACGAGGAATTTGGCCCTGAATTCAGGAGCTATCTGCAACGCTTGAAGCTGTGAAAAATCATCCCGTTCAGGAGGAGGACAGTTTGGCGAAAACGGAAACCAAAACCGCAGATCTCCAGCAATCCATCGAGATACCCAAGAAGATACCGCTGCTTCCCATCCGGGACATCGTCGTCTTTCCCTACATGGTGCTGCCGCTCTTCGTGGGGCGGGAGATGTCCATCAAGGCGATCGAAGTGGCGCTCGAGGGGAACCGCATGATCTTCCTGACCTCGCAGAAGGACATCAACGTGGAGAACCCTTCACCGTCCGACCTCTATTCCGTGGGCACGGTCGGCGTGATCATGCGGATGCTGAAGCTGCCGGACGGCCGCATCAAGATCCTCGTCCAGGGCGTGGCCAGGTCAAAGACGGTCAAGTTCCTCCAGAAGGAGCCGTTCTACCAGGTCGAGATCAAGACGTTCCCCGATTCCCCCACGCCGGTCAACCTGGAGACCGAAGCGCTGATGCGGAACGTAAAGGAGCAGATCGAAAAGCTGGTGTCCTTCGGCAAGGTCATCCTGCCCGACATCATGGTAGTCATCGAAAACGTGGACGATCCGGGCAAGCTTGCCGATCTTGCCGTCGCCAACATGGGGCTTAAGGTCGAGCAGGCCCAGGAAATTCTCGAGATCACCGACCCCCTGCAGCGCATCAAGCGCATCAACGAGGCGCTCGGCAAGGAGATCGAACTGCTCTCGATGCAGCAGAAGATCCAGGCCGACGTGCGGGGCGAGATCGACAAGACACAGCGCGAGTATTTCCTGCGCGAACAGTTGAAGGCGATCCAGCGCGAACTGGGCGACACCGACGACCGCTCCGAGGACATGCGCGAGCTGCGCGAGAAAATCAAGGAAGCAAAGATGCCGGAGAAGGGGGCCAAGGAAGCGGAGAAACAGCTCCGCAGGCTTGAGCGCATGCACCCCGACGCCGCCGAGGCGTCCATGACGAGGACGTATATCGAGTGGCTGGCCGAACTCCCGTGGAGCAAGGCGACCAAGGACAATCTCGACTTGAAGGCAGCCCAGAAGGTGCTCGAAGAAGACCACTACGACCTCGAAAAGGTCAAGGAGCGCATTCTTGAATACCTTTCCGTCCGGAAGCTCAAGGAAAAGATGAAGGGCCCGATCCTCTGTTTCGTCGGGCCTCCGGGCGTCGGAAAGACCTCGCTCGGCAAATCGATCGCCCGCTCGCTCGGACGCGAGTTCGTCCGCATTTCCCTGGGCGGCGTCCGCGACGAGGCCGAGATCCGCGGCCACCGGAGGACCTACGTCGGCGCGCTTCCGGGCAGGATCATCCAGGGCATCAAGACCGCCGGATACAACAACCCCGTCTTCATGCTGGACGAAATCGACAAAATCGGCGCCGATTTCCGGGGGGACCCGTCCGCGGCCCTGCTGGAAGTGCTTGACCCCGAGCAGAACAACTCGTTTTCCGACCACTACATCGGCCTGCCGTTCGACCTCTCGCGGGTGATGTTCATCACGACCGCCAATATGACCGACCCCATTCCCGGCCCGCTCAAGGACCGCATGGAGATCATCCATCTGACCGGCTACACCGAGCAGGAGAAGCTCGGCATCGCGAAAAGCTACCTGATCCCCCGGCAGTTGACCGAGCACGGGATCACGGAAAAAAACATCAGCATTCCCGATAAAACGATCCTCCAGGTCATTTCCCAATACACCCGCGAGGCGGGCGTAAGGAACCTCGAGCGCGAGATCGGCCATCTGTGCCGCAAGGTGGCGAGAAAGGTGGCCGAGGGGGAGACGGGCCTGTTCACGATCACCCCGCAAAACCTCCACAAGTACCTGGGGGTTCCCAAATTCCTGCCCGAGGTCGAGCGCGAGAAGGACGAGGTCGGCGTTGTGACCGGCCTCGCATGGACCGAGACGGGCGGCGACATCCTCTATATTGAAGCGACGACGATGCGGGGCAAGGGGAACCTCACCCTCACCGGACATCTCGGCGATGTGATGAAAGAGTCCGCGCACGCCGCGCTCACGTATGTACGGTCGCGCGCCGGTCTTCTCGGCATCCAGCCCGGCGTGTTCGGCAAGACCGACGTCCATATTCATGTCCCGGCTGGCGCCATCCCCAAGGACGGACCGTCGGCCGGCGTCACCATGGCGACGGCCCTTGCCTCCGTTTTCACGAATGCACCGGTCAAAAAGGACCTTGCCATGACCGGCGAGGTCACCCTCCGGGGGAGGGTGCTCCCCATCGGCGGACTGAAGGAGAAGACGCTCGCGGCGCGCAGGGCGGGGATTAAGACCATGATCATCCCGAAGGAGAACGAAAAGGACCTCGACGACATTCCCAAATATCTCCGGAAGGACATGCATTTCATCTTCGCCGCGACCATGGACGACGTGATCACCACGGCGCTCCAGAAGAAGCCGCCGCGCCGTGTTATCCACAAGAGGCTGCCCGGCAGGTCCCATGCCACGCATTGAAAAGACGGTATCCAACAGCCAGGAGTCAGAAGGAGATGAAACGTTTACTCCGTGACTCCGTGTCTCTGTGGTAAAAAATAGCATGAAAATATCAGCCTTGGGCGAATTCGGCTTGATCGAACGCATCCGGAAATCGTCCCTGCAAAAATCGCCTTCCGTGCTGACCGGCATCGGCGATGACGCCGCGGCGCTCCGGGTGGCGCCCTCGGCGGCGCTGCTTGCGACGACCGATATGCTGATTGAGAAGGTTCATTTCGATCTCGCGTATACGGATTTTTATTCGCTCGGCTGGAAGTCTGCGGCAGTCAACCTGAGCGATATCGCCGCGATGGGCGGCCTCCCCCGTTTTTGCCTGACTTCGCTCGCCATCCCGTCCCGTATCACGGCGGAACAGATACTCGATTTTTACAGCGGGTTCAACGGATTATTGCGGATCCACAGGACCGTTCTCGCGGGAGGGGACACCTGCGCCTCTCCGGACGCCCTGGTGGTCAGCGTTACAGCTCTCGGCGAGGCGCACAGACGAATGATATTGACGCGGGCGGGGGCGAAGCCGGGGGACCACATATTAGTAACTGGAACTCTCGGTGATTCCGCCGCGGGGCTGGAGCTTCTGCGAATGCGGGGCGCGGAACACGGAGTGCGGCAGGGACGCCGGGGCAAGGGTTTTTCCTCCGCGCTTCACACTCCGGACTCCGAACTTGTCAGGCGGCATCTCCGCCCGGTGCCGCGCGTGGAGTGGGGGAGGAAGATTGCGCTGTCCGGGTGCGCAAGCGCGATGATCGATATCAGCGACGGTCTTTCGTCCGACCTCGGCCATGTGTGCGAACAGAGCGGCTTGGGGGCCGTGGTGTATTCCGCCAGGATACCGCTTTCCGCGGCGCTCCGGAAATCGGCGGGACAG
>DASWAB010000422.1:0-9321 GCA_036391375.1 Nitrospirota bacterium | reverse complement strand
TCGGCGGCTGGATGGGGCCGGTGCTGCCGCCGCTGGCGTGGTTTTTGATCAAGACGTTCTTGTTTATCTGCTTCTTTGTTTTGCTCCGGGCGTCGTTCCCCCGGCCTCGATATGATCAGCTGATGTCGTTCGGGTGGAAGGTCATGCTGCCTTTGTCGCTGGTGAATTTGATTGTAACGGGAGCAATAGTGCTGGCCAGGGGAAAATAACATGATAAGTTCAAAATGAGAAAAAGCCCCATGCCAAATTTGACAGGTTAAATTTGAAATTTGGTGTTTGAGCTTTGACATTCCTTGCCCTATGTTCAGCCTTCTGAAAACACTCTGGACAGTCTTCAAGACCATGATCTGGAAACGGGTGACGATCCAGTACCCCGAGGAGAAGCCCTATATTCCTCCACGCTGGCGGGGCCGCATCATCCTTTCCCGCGACCCGGACGGAGAAGAACGCTGCGTAGCATGCTACCTTTGCGCCGTAGCCTGCCCTGTGGCCTGCATCTCGCTCCAGGCCACGGAGGATGAGCAGGGAAGGCGGTATCCGGAATTTTTCCGGATAAATTTCTCGCGCTGCATATTCTGCGGATACTGTGAGGAAGCCTGCCCGACCTACGCCATTCAGCTCACCACAGACTTCGAGATGAGCGAGTACAAACGACAGAACCTGGTCTACGAAAAGGGTGATCTCCTCATCAGCGGGACGGGCAAGTACCCTGATTATAATTTTTATCGCGTCTCGGGACTGGCGATCAGGGGGAAAGACAAGGGCGAAGCGGAGCATGAAGAGAAACCGGTGGATGTGAAAAGCCTGATGCCGTAATGCTCATTTACCGCAAAGACCGAAGGGTCAAGCGGTGAGCTCTATAAAAGTTATTTTTAATGCGTCAATTGATGAACGTTGTGCCTTAGCGTCTTAGTGGTGAAAGATATTTTATGAATTTCCTTTTTTACCTATCAGCCTTTATCTCGGTCGTCTCGACTGTTCTCGTCATCACGAGGAAAAACGCGGTCCACGCGCTTCTGTACCTCATTGTGTCTCTTTTATCCGTGGCGCTCAGTTTCTTCTCACTCGGCGCGCCGTTCGTCGCGGCGCTGGAGGTGATCATTTACGCAGGCGCCATCATGGTGCTCTTCGTGTTCGTGGTCATGATGCTGAACCTGGGGGCTGCGGCGGCAGAGCAGGAATCGCAGCTTCTGACGCCGGGCATATGGAGAGGTCCGTCGATACTGGCGGCGGTCCTCGGCGTCGAACTGGTCTACTTATTTGTCAGCGGCGAAACCAGAATGTACGCGACAAATCTTATCGGCCCCAAACTGGTGGGGATTGCACTCCTCGGCCCATACGTGATCGGCGTCGAGCTGGCGTCCGTGCTCTTACTGGCGGGGATGGCAGGCGCTTACCATCTCGGCCGGCCGCATAAGCATTAATTTTTGCCACTAAGACGCAAAAGCTCAAAGTTATCCTTGAGCGCATGATATCCTTGCCTGATTTTTCTTGGCGGCTTCGAGCCTTCGTGGCAGATCAGGTTTTTGGAGGAGTAGAAATTGATCTCAGATATCCCCATGGAACACGGCCTCATTCTGGCGGCAGTCCTTTTCCTACTTGGGCTGGCAGGCGTGCTCGCCCGCAGGAACATCGTTTTCATGCTCATGTCCGTCGAAATCATGCTGAATGCCGCGGGCCTGGCCTTCGTTGTCGCTGGCGCGCGCTGGGGGCAGGCCGACGGGCAGGTCATGTTCATCTTCATTCTGACCATGGCCGCGGCCGAGGTCTCGGTAGGGCTTGCGCTTGTTCTTCAACTTTATTATAGCTTCAAAACGCTCGATGCGGACGCAGCAAGCAGGATGAAAGGATAGTCCTTTCACTCGGGGACACGAACTATGAACGACCTGCTTTTTTTAATGCCTGCCCTCCCCTTTGCCGGGTTCGTCATCCTGGCCCTGACGGGACGCCGCCTTTCGAAAATGACAGTCGCCCTTGTCGGAACAGGCTCCGTGGGCATTTCGGCGCTCCTCGCCGTCGGAGCGGCGATCGAGTTCATCGTTCGTCCTCCCCAAAACCACGCCTTTCCCCAGACGCTTTGGTCGTGGATACAGGTGAGTGGATATTCTCAAACCGTTTCGTTTATGCTCGACCCTCTCTCCCTGGTTATGGTCCTCGTCGTGACGGTAGTGGGTTTTCTCATTCATCTCTATTCAACGGAGTTCATGCTGGAAGATGAAGGGTACAGCCGCTTCTTCGCGTACATGAACCTTTTCGTGGGCTCCATGCTCACGCTCGTGCTTGCGGACAATCTTCTCCTTTTGTACCTCGGCTGGGAAGGCGTCGGTCTGTGCAGCTATCTTTTGATCGGGTTCTGGTACAGGGATCCTGTCAACGGCCGCGCCGCGCGCAAGGCGTTTGTTGTCACCCGGACCGGCGACACCGCCATGGCTTTGGGACTTTTTCTCTTGTTCACAAACTTCGGGACATTCAACATCCAGGCGCTTATGGAGGCGGCCTCGAAACAATGGCCGGCAGGCTCCGGGACTGCGGCCTTTGCCGCAGCGCTCCTTTTGGGCGGCGCGCTCGGGAAATCCGCCCAGCTTCCGCTCCAGGTCTGGCTGCCGGACGCAATGGCGGGCCCGACGCCGGTGAGCGCCCTGATCCACGCCGCGACCATGGTGACCGCGGGCGTGTATCTCATCGCCCGCACGCATGTCCTGTTCGAACTCGCGCCAATGGTGCAGTCCGCCGTAGCGATCATCGGCGCTGCGACGCTGCTCGTCGCCGGGTTCAGCGCCATCGCGCAGAGAGACATCAAACGGGTGCTCGCCTACTCCACCATCAGCCAGATCGGCTATATGTTCCTCGCTCTCGGCGTAGGCGCCTGGTCAGCAGCCATGTTTCATTTCATGACTCATGCTTTTTTCAAGGCGCTCCTGTTCCTCGGAGCAGGCGTCGTGATCCTTGCCCAGCACGAGGAACACGACATGTTCAAAATGGGCGGCCTGCGGAAAAAACTCCCGGCGGTCTTCTGGACATTTCTGATCGGCGCCGCGTCGCTCTCAGCTCTGCCGCTCGTGACCGCAGGGTTCTACAGCAAAGACCTGATCCTGTGGAAAACATGGTCATCGGCGTCAGGCGGTTCGTTATTGTGGGCGGCAGGCCTGCTCGGCGCATTTATCACGTCAATCTACACGTTTCGCATGGTCTTCGTCACCTTCTTTGGCGAATCAAAAATGGAATTAAGCCACAGACCCGGCGCGAGAATGCTCGTGCCGCTTGCCATACTCGCTTTTCTCTCGATCGCCGGAGGATTTGTCGAAACACCCGGCACCATCGGCAATATCACCTTGTTCTCTAACTTCCTGCGGCCGGTGTTCAATGAACAAACGGCCGAAGGCGCAGGCACGGAGTTACTGCTTCAGGTTACGGCCTCTATCGTTTCTCTTGCCGGCATCTTTGCCGCGTACTATTTCTTTTTACGGAAGCCGCAGACCGCTGGTAATCTCGTACAAAGGGCGCCCATCGCTGCCATTCAGCGATTCTGGTTTATGGGCTTCGGCTTTGATTGGCTCTACGAAAGACTCTTTATCAATCCATTCCTCTGGATTGCAAGGATAAATAAAAACGACTTCATCGATTCCGGCTATACGGGGATAGCCGCCTTGAATCGCGGTCTCCATGCAGTTCTGAGCAAAACGCAAACCGGAAATATCCGGTGGTACGCAATGGGGATTGCACTGGGGGCGGTACTATTTCTGGGGATTGTGCTATTGTTATGATCCTTCTCTGGCTCATCGTCATACCGCTTCTCGGCGGGCTCGCAGCATGGCTCCTGGATCGCAAAAAGAGCGAGGCAACGCGCTGGATATCGCTTGCCGCGCTCAGTGTTGATGCAATTCTGCTGATACTCTTCTGGCCTGCGGCACCTTCGCCGTTTGCGACAAGTCACGGTGCATGGCTCATTGAACTGAACACTTCGTGGATCCCGCAGCTCGGAATCAGCCTTCACCTTGCCGTCGACGGCCTGAGCCTGACGCTCATCGCCCTTACGCTCTTTCTGGGGATCGTTTCCGTGCTCTGTTCCTGGACCGAAATCCGCGAGCGGGTCGGGTTCTTCCACCTGAACCTCCTGTGGATCCTCTCCGGCATCCTCGGCGTGTTCATGGCCCTCGACCTTTTCCTGTTCTACTTTTTCTGGGAACTGATGCTCGTGCCCATGTACTTTCTGATCAACATCTGGGGACACGAAAACCGCGTATACGCATCATACAAATTCTTTATCTTCACCCAGGCCGGCGGGCTCCTGATGCTGCTCTCGATCATCGGCCTGTACTTCATTCACGGAAGAGAAACCGGCGTCTATACCTTTGATTATGCCCTTCTGCTCGGAACGGCCCTGTCCTCAAAGGCTGCGTTCTGGATCATGCTCGGGTTCCTGATCGCCTTTATTGTCAAGCTCCCTGTAGTGCCATTCCATCCCTGGCTCCCTGACGCGCATACGGAAGCGCCCACCGCCGGCAGCGTGGTCCTGGCGGGACTCCTGCTCAAGACGGGGGCATACGGACTCCTTCGCTTCGTCCTGCCGCTTTTTCCTGCTGCGGCGGCTTCAATCGGACCCGTGATGCTGGTCCTCGCGGTCATCGGCATCATCTACGGCGCGGTGCTTGCCTTTGCCCAGACCGACCTCAAGAGGCTCGTGGCGTATACGAGCGTCAGTCACATGGGCTTTGTTCTGCTTGGGGTATTCGCCATGACCGCTCCCTCCCTTTCCGGAGCGGTGATGCAGATGGTGGCGCACGGCATAAGCACCGGCGCCCTGTTCATCATCGTCGGCATGCTCCAGGAGCGTATGCATACGCGAAACATGGACCGCATGGGCGGATTGTGGTCGTCGGCGCCGAGGCTTGCCGGCGCCGGACTCGTCTTTGCCCTCGCCTCACTCGGGCTGCCCGGCTTCGGCAACTTCGTGGCCGAATTCCTGGTCCTCGTGGGATCATTCCCCGCTCACCGCATAATTACCGCTGCGGCCGCAACGGGCCTCGTTCTTGCCGCAATCTACTCGCTCTGGATCGTGCAGCGGGCATTTCACGGCGCTGCAAAAGGAGGAACAACTTTAAGAGACCTTACCGCGCGCGAAACCGGGATGATGGCAATTTTAATTATTGCAATCCTCTGGCTCGGCCTCTATCCGCACTCCGTCATAAAAACCACGGAGCCGGCCCTCAAAAGCATTTCTTCCTTTTTATCGCCGCAGGTCGAAGCAGGTTCAGGAGGCGGGAAATGAACAGCGCGGACATCACCTCCTTGTCGCCCTTCATCATCCTGACGGTCACCTCGGTCATAGTCATGGTGGCGATCGCCTTCCATCGCAGCCATACGCTCACGGTGGCGCTGACGCTCGCGGGCCTTGCCCTCGCGGCTGTCAGCATCCCCTGCGCCTCCGCAGTTGCGCCGCGGCAGATAACGTCGCTTTTCCTTATCGACCGCTATGCGCTCTATTATATCGGGCTTATCCTGACGGCAAGCTTTGCCGTTTCAGCGCTCTCGTATTCCTATCTCGAAACGCAGATAGGTCACCATGAAGAGTTTTCTCTTCTTCTCCTCCTCGCGACGCTCGGCTGCATCGTGCTCCCCGCCGCCTCGCACTTCGCGACATTTTTCCTCGGCATCGAAATTCTCAGCGTGTCGCTCTATGCAATGACGGCCTATCTCCGGCACAGCAACAAAAGCATCGAAGCCGGGGTGAAGTACCTCATTCTTGCGGCGGTATCGTCGTCCTTTATCCTCTTCGGCATGGCGCTCATCTATGCGAAGACCGGCAGCATGGAGTTTCGCGAGGTCGCTTTGCGCGTGCCGGGCGGGGCCGTTCATGGCCTGGCATTTCTGACCGGAACCGGGATGATCCTCGTCGGTCTCGGGTTCAAGCTTGCTCTGGTCCCTTTTCACCTGTGGACGCCCGATGTGTACGAGGGCGCGCCCGCTCCGGTCACCGCCTTCATTGCCACGGCCTCCAAGGGAGCGGTATTCGCGCTCGTGCTGCGCTACTTCGGCATGATCGACATTCATGCCTACCCGTCGCTGCTCCTGATCATCACGGCTGTCGCGATCGCCTCGATGTTCGCCGGCAATCTTCTCGCTCTGCTCCAGACGAATATGAAGCGCATCCTGGCCTATTCATCGATCTCCCACCTGGGCTACCTCCTCGTAACGGTGCTGGCAACCGGAGAAGCGGCGGCCACGGCCGCGGCGTTTTATCTCACCGCCTACTTCATAACAACCTTGGGCGCGTTCGGCGTGGTGACGGCGCTGTCGCGAAGAGACGGAGACGCCGAGAGCATGCGTGAGTACGAGGGCCTCGCCTGGAGGAGGCCATGGCTCGCGGGTGTCTTCACCGCCATGCTGTTCTCGCTCGCAGGCATCCCCTTGACCGCAGGGTTCGTGGGGAAATTCTACGTCGTCGCCGCGGGAGCGGGCTCTGCGCTCTGGCTTGCAGTCATCGTCCTGGCGATCAACAGCGTCATCGGGCTTTTTTACTATCTGCGGATCGTTGCGGCCTTGTACACCCGGAGCAATGAAGAGGCCGCGCCTGCGGGCATTTCTTGCCTTGACAGCGCTGTGCTCGCCGGCCTCACCATCCTCCTGCTCGCGTTCGGAACATATCCGGGCCCCCTGATTGATATAATCAAAAATGCCATGCCGTTTTGACAGCACACCAGGACAAGAGTATAATCATGATATTGATTATTGAATCGCGTCGTCATGCCATCCCCGTCTGACGCCTTCGGAGGTTTTATGAACAATCTTGAATCCCTTGCCAGGCTCATCCGTTACTACAGCCTCGCCATGTCGACAGAGGCGGGTTCGGGTCATCCGACGTCCTCGCTCTCCGCGACGGACCTGATGACGGGCCTCCTGTTCGGCGGATCGTTTCGATACGATCTCGACAACCCCCGCCACCCGAACAACGACCGGTTGATTTTCTCCAAAGGACATGCTTCCCCGCTGTTCTACGCTCTCTGGGCCGCAGCGGGAAAAATCAGCGAGAAGGACCTGATGGGCTTCAGAAAGTTCGGCAGCCCGCTGGAGGGCCACCCGACACGATCGTTTCGCTACACCGAAGCCGCCACCGGCTCGCTCGGCCAGGGGCTTTCAATCGGCGTGGGCATGGCCCTGAACGCCAGGTATCTCGACAAGCTGCCTTACCGGACGTATGTGCTTTTGGGCGACAGCGAGATGGCCGAGGGTTCGCAGTGGGAGGCGATGGAAATCGCCGCGTACTATAAACTGGACAACCTCATAGCGGTCCTGGACGTGAACCGCCTGGGCCAGCGCGGCGAGACCATGTACGGACATGATCTTTCCGTTTACATGAAAAAGGCCGCTGCGTTCGGATGGGAGCCCATCGTCATCGACGGCCACCACATGCCCCAGATCCTTTCGGCATACAGCCAGGCCACGCAGATCAGGGACCGGCCTGTCATGATCATCGCGAAGACGTTGAAGGGAAAAGGCGTGTCGTTCATCGAAAACAAGGACGGCTGGCACGGCAAACCGCTCAAGAAGGAAGAGCTGGCGAAGGCGCTCGAAGAGCTCGGCCCCGTCGACACGGCGCAGCAGGGGCAGATTGCGAAGCCGGAGGATGCGGCGCCCCCCGCGCAGATTCGGGGAAAAGCGGAGCCTGTTTCAATCGACCCTGCCAAGCCGGTTTCCACCCGCCATGCCTACGGCACGGCGCTCAAGCGCATCTTCTCCGGCTTCCCGGCCATGGTCGTGCTCGATGCGGAAGTGAGCAACTCGACGTATGCCGAAATTTTCAAGGCAAAGTATCCCGATCGGTTCTTTGAAATGTTCATCGCGGAGCAGAACATGGTCGGGGCCGCGCTCGGTCTGTCGCTCCGCGGCAAGATCCCCTTCGTCTCGACTTTCGCGGCCTTTCTGACGCGCGCCTTCGATCAAATCCGCATGAGCCAGTACTCGCTTGCCAACATCAAGTTCTGCGGCTCTCACGCCGGCGTGTCCATCGGCGAGGACGGATCGTCCCAAATGGGGCTCGAGGATCTGGCGATGTTCCGGACGCTTCCCTACGGCATCGTGCTCTATCCCTCGGACGCGGTATCGACCGAGAAACTTGTGGAAGAGATGGCGAAACACAACGGCATCGCGTACCTCCGCACCACGAGAAAAGACACGCCGGTCATTTATCGAAACGACGAAGCATTCGCCATCGGCGGGAGCAAGACGCTCAGGTCGGGCAAAAACGACGTTGCAGCGGTCGTTGCTGCCGGCATCACCGTCCACGAGGCGCTCAAGGCGTACGAGGAGTTGAAAAAAGAAGGTATCCTCATCCGCGTAATCGACCTCTACAGCGTCAAGCCTCCGGACAAGGCGACGCTCATCAAGGCCGCGGACGAGACCGGGGCGGTTGTAACGGTGGAAGACCACTATGCGGAGGGGGGGGTGGGCGAAACGGTCATGAGCGCCCTTGCAGCGAACGCCGTGCCCGTCCATTCGCTCGCCGTACGGACCATCCCCCGAAGCGGCAAGCCGGATGAGCTTCTCGACTTTGAAGGAATATCGAGCAAAGCGATTGTCCAGAAGGTGAAGGAACTGGCGCGCGGCCGGAGCCGCAAAGGCTGACGAAAGAAAAGAAAGGAAGCGAAAAAACGGCCTTGATCACGGAAACAGGGGATACGGCTTGACCGTGGAAATCCGGTTCCTGCCGCCTTGTTTCGATGCGTACATGGCATCGTCAGTACGCTTGATGAACGAGTCCGTGGTGTCGATGCCGGCTTCCAGATTGGACACCCCGATGCTCATCGACAGCCGGACCGGCCTGCCGTCCCTGGCCCGCAACTCCGTGCCCCGCACCGCCTCAAGGATTTTATGGGCGAGATTTTCAGCGCCCTTGACTGAGGTCTCCGGCAGGATGAGCATAAACTCGTCCCCTCCGTGCCGCCCGGCGATGTCCGTCTGCCGAAGGATGGTCTTCAGGGTCGCGGAAATCGTCTGCAAAGCCCGGTCTCCCATGTCGTGTCCGTAATTGTCGTTGATTTCCTTAAAGCTGTCAATGTCGCAAAGGACGAGGGAAAGCTCCGAACCGTAACGGTCGGCGCGGTCGATTTCATAGGCGAGGCTGTCGGTAAGCGCCCTTCTGTTCATCAGCCCCGTCAGGCCGTCCGTCCTCGACAGGTGCTCGAGTTCCTCGATGAGGCGCTGCTTTTCGTCTTCCGATTTTTTGCGGTCGGTGACGACTCTCATATATTCGATTGTGTGAGACACATTTCCCTTTTCGTCGAGGATGGGATATGTGTAAATGTCCATCCAGGCTTCTTCCCC
>DASWAB010000421.1:0-8778 GCA_036391375.1 Nitrospirota bacterium | reverse complement strand
GTCTGCGCGACCAGACCTTCCAGGTGATAGGAGTTGCTGTCGCGTATCTGCCCGGGAGCGGGGACCGCTTCCGCAGGGACAATCTCGTTGCCCGTGGAGATGATCGCGACCCTCGGCCTTTCAAAAACGGAAACGCGCGTGATGCCGACGCCGGCGAGCGCAGCCATGTCCTGGGGCCGGATCCTGTGGCCCAGCCCAAAGATGAGCTCGCCTTTCCTGATGTCATCGCCGGCACGGATCACGTTCTCATCCGGCGCGGCCGGCTTGACGGCTTCGATGGTTTTCTCGTCGACCGGCTGGGTCTGCTCGAGCATCACGACGGCGTCCGCTCCATCAGGGAGCGCGCCGCCCGTGGCGATCTTCATCGCCTCGCCTTTCCCGAGACTTCCCGCGGGCATTTTCCCCATGGGAATGTCGCCGACAACGGCAAGCAGCGCAGGCCGCGATTCAGCAGCGCCGAAGGTGTCCGCGCTCCTGACCGCGTATCCGTCCATGGTGGAGCGGTCGAAGGCAGGAAGGTCCGCCGGGGAGGCGATGTCCCCGGCGGTGATCCTGCCGAGAGACTCGCTGATCGTGATTGTTTCGGAAGAAAGGGAGGGCGTCAGAACACGCTCTTCAAGCGTCTTGAGCGCTTCCTCACGGGACACCACGCCGGAGCGGCCGAGCATGTCCTTGATTGGCATTATAACTCCGTCGACGAGAGGGGAAACGGCTCATAGAGCATGCCGGCTTGAACCTTCACCATGAGCTGCCGGCTGCGGGCCGTTACTTTCCCGCCGCCTTGGCTTTGAGTTTCCGGACGTACGAGGCGGCGCGCATGCCCGCGACCGCGCCTTCGCCCGCCGCGGTCACGATCTGCATCCCCCCGCACGTGCAGTCGCCGGCGGCGAAAACGCCGTCGAGGTTCATCCGCTGGTGTTTGTCCACGATCAGGCAGCCGCGGTCGTCGGTCAGTCCGCCCGCCCGCAGAATGAGCTGCGAAATGGGCGTGGAGCCCATGGCGATGAATACCCCTTCAAGCGGAAGCACGGTCTCCGATCCGTCCCGGCTGATCTTGAGTCCGGTGACCAGTTCGTCGCCCACAACGGCATGGATCTTCGAGACCGGAAGGATTTCGACGTTCGCTTTCGACTTCAGCCGGCCCATGACCGCCGCCACGATGTCCGGCTCCTTGTGCGGGATCAACGTCACCTTCTCCGCGAGATCGGCGAGATGCAGCGCCTCTTCGGCGGCCTCGTCGTCCGATCCGACCACCGCCACCTGTCTTCCCTTGAAGAAGTTGCCGTCGCAGGTCGCGCAGTAGGACACGCCCTTGCCGAGGAATTCCTTTGCCCCCGGCACTTCAAGCTTCTTTCGCGCCACGCCGATGGCGATGACCACCACGTGGGCCTCGTACACCTCGTCGCGGGTGCGCACCCGCTTGATCCCGTCTTTCAGCTCAAGGTCCACAACCTCAACCGGATAGATGATCTCGGCGCCGAACGTCTCCGCCTGCTTGGCCATGACCTGCGTGAGGTCCATCCCGCTGATGGTCTCGTAGCCGGGGTAGTTTTCTATATGGGCTATCTTTGCGGTGTACCCGCCGGTAAAATCCTTTTCGAGGACCACGCACTTCTGGCCGGCCCGTCCGAGGTAGAGCGCCGCAGTGAGCCCTGCGGGGCCGGACCCGATGATGATTGCATCGTAGAATTTCGACATTGGGGCTCCTCCTTGCTGGATGGATACGCGAGATAATTTATATTATCGAAGCGGAAGGGACATGTCAACAGCGGAAAAGAGGGGATCCTGCCCAGCTTTCCTGAAGCCGTTTCGCGCCACGGGCGTTTACTCCGGCTCTTTTTCCACCGACTCCCCGCCGGTGGTCAGGCGGATCGTATCAAGCCGCTTCCGCCGTTCCTCCCGGCCGACGTACCAGTCCTGGATGAGCGTCTCGATGAGTTCAATGAGAAGCCTGGCCTCTCCGGGTTCGGCCTCAAGGATCTCGGCGCCTTCACTCTCCATCCGGGCGCCGATGGTCCCGCTTTTTCTGACGGACTCGATGGCCTCCCAGGTGAGCGGGTCCGCGGCGCCCTTGATCTGGCGAAACTCGTCGCTGAGGCTGCCCGGCTGCACCCGCCAGAAGTCCCGCAGCATGCCCGAAAGGCAGCGCCGCGACAAGGCGGCCGAGGCTTTGGGGCTGAGTTCGGCCAGGAGGCAGGCCTCCCGATAGTCTTCAAGGATATGCGGGGGAAAGACAGCCGGAAAGGCGCGGGCGCGCGACGGCGGCACAAGGGCCCACGTTTTCACGTGCCTCCCGGTGTAGGTACGGCTTCCGGAGGTCCCCACGTGATGCAGAGAGACGTTCAGGGAAAACTTACGGCACTCTGGATTGGGGCACACCACGAATTTGACCACGAGGCGGCGCGGCCCGTCAGCGTTCCCGATGGTGAGATCGGCGAACGAAACCTGCCTCGCTTCATCGGTCACCGTCAGATCACTGTTGCAGAATGAACAGTGCCAGAGATACTCGCCCACCGTCTCCTCCCTGAACCATCCCCATCTTCGTGAACAATGAGGTTAGTGCGGGGTCAATCGTTTCGCCGCCACAGACAGTTTTTGCAAGTTTGCGGCTACCCGCGCTTTCATCCCGTTTTCTTCGAGGCGGGCCGTATTTTCCCTGAAGTAATCATCAAGGCCCGCCACTTTCGCAAGGGTTTTTTCCTTTAACCCCTGTATTTCCATGTCCCGGTCATGAACAGTGAAAAAAGAGATGTTCAGCTCCGCCATGGTGTTTATCAATGCTACGGCTGCCGAATCGATTGCCTCTCCCCGTCCGCCCTTTTCTTCATTGCAGCATGCGAGGAATAATTCATATGCATCTAAAAATTCCGTAAAAAGGGTCTTTGCGCTGTTCCTGATGCTCTTTCGCTCGAGATAGTCGATATTTTTATCAACATAATCCTGCGATCCCTCTTTTTTGGCTTCCCGCATATTGTTCTTGATCTTTTGCGTCAGCCGTTCCAGCTTTTTCCTGATGTCCTCTTCAATGCGAATCGCTTCTTCCGCATATTGTCCTTCCGCAATAAGAGCATGCAATCTTTTATAAACCAGCTCGGCATCTCTTCTGATATCCTTATAGCGCTCCAGGTTGGGGTAATTCTCTCTGTCCTCTGCGTCTATCCTGGTGCGCAGTGCCGAAACTTCCCGCGGGACCTTGAACGGCGGTTTCTCCTTTTTCCCGAATGCAAACAGGTCCAAAATGCCCATGTGAAGCCCTCCGCTTCCGCGCCGTCACTCCGCGAGCATCGTCTTCAACGCCTCTTCATCCCACTCCTTCGTGATGACCACTTCGCCGAGTTTCGTCGGCAGAACGAACTTCACCCTGCCCCCTTCGGCTTTCTTGTCGACCTGCATGGTATCCATCAACTCCAGCGTGGAAGGCCTGCGGCTCAGGGCCGAAAGGTCCGCCGGAAGGCCGTAGGATTTCACAAGACGTTCGATGCGCTCGGGCACGGCAGCGTCGCAGAGGCCAGTCTTGTGCGCAAGACGGGCGGCATAAACCATGCCGATCGCAACGGCGTAGCCGTGGCGCATGGTGTAGCTTTCCGCGGTTTCGACGGCGTGGCCGACCGTATGGCCGAAGTTCAGGATCGCGCGCAGCCCCCCTTCGCGTTCGTCCCTGCTCACCACCTCCGCCTTGATCTCGCAGGAACGGCGGATAATGTGCGCGAGCGCTTCGGGATCGAGCGCGAGGGCCTTCTCCCGGTTCGTCTCGAGATAGTCGAAGAAGGAAGCGTCCCAGATCACGCCGTACTTGATCACCTCGGCCATGCCGGCCAGGATCTCCTCCCTGGGAAGGGTCTTGAGCACGGCGAGGTCCATCAATACCTTTTGAGGCTGGTAGAACGCGCCGATCATGTTCTTTCCCAGGGGATGGTTCACGCCGGTCTTGCCCCCGACGCTGCTGTCCACCATGGCGAGAAGGGTCGTGGGCGCCTGGATGAACGGCACGCCGCGCATATAAGTGGCGGCGGCAAACCCGGTAAGGTCGCCGATCACGCCGCCGCCGAGCGCCACGAGTGCGGATTTGCGGTCGAAACTATTGATGAGAAGCGCCGTATAGATGGCATTGGCCCAGTCGAGGTTCTTGTGCTGCTCGCCGTCGGGGACCTCGATGGTCATGACGAAAAACCCGGCGGCATTGAGGCTGTCCGCCGCGCGCTGGCCGTAGAGCGCCTTGACCGTGGGGTTGGTGACCAGCGCGATCTTTTTGCCGAGACCGAGCCCCTGAATCCGGGCGCCTATCCGGTCAAGCTCCGCGCCGATCTCGATGTTATAGCTCCTGTCGCCGAGGTTTACCTTAACAGAATGCATGCTTGATTTTCTCTTTTATCTCGCCGATCACGTCATCGACGGACTTCGTCGAGGTGTCGAAGACGAAATCGGCTTGTCGATAAAATTTTTCCCTGCTGCCCAGGAGTTCCCTGATCTTCGCCAGCGGGTCCGGGGTCTGCAGGAGCGGCCGATGGGTCTCCTGTTTGATGCGTTCGTAGATCACCTCGGGCCGGGCCGTAAGGCACACCACGAAACCGGCTTTTTTGAACGCCGCGCGGTTCTCGTCCCTGATCACCGCGCCGCCTCCCGTGGAGACCACCTGGTTTTCTCCCTCCAGGACCTGCCTGATGATCCGGGTCTCCACGTCGCGGAAGTAGGGCTCTCCGAAGGAGGAAAATATTCCCGAAATCGTGGTCTTTTGATCCGCCTCGATGAGTGCGTCCGTGTCAACAAAGGCGTAGCCCAAGTCTTTCGCGAGCCGCGTGCCGACGCTCGTCTTGCCCACGCCCATGAATCCGGTAAGGATGATGTTTTTGAACATAGCTGGTAACTTTTGGCTCGTAACTTGTCGTCATAGCGTTTCGTGGTGAGCTGTCAGCTACGAGCTGATGCTCACTTCTTCGCCTGCTCTTCCTCCACATCCATCCGCGCCTTCAGGTGTTTCCTGTACCAGTGACAGTTCCGTTTCATCTCATCCATGCTGTCGCCGCCGAATTTTTCGATCATGGCCGCTGCGATCTCGAACGCGACGGCGGCCTCCGCCACCACTCCCGCGGCGGGCACGGCGCAGACATCGGAGCGCTCCACGCTCGCCTTAAACGGCTTTTTGGTCGCCATGTCCACGGACCGAAGCGGTTTCATAAGCGTGGGAATGGGTTTCATGGCCGCGCGCAGCGTGATGGCCTCGCCATTGCTGATCCCGCCCTCGATGCCGCCTGCCATGTTGGTCTTCCGGTAGAAGCCCCCCTTTTTGTTCCAGAAGATCTCGTCGTGCACCTGGGAGCCGGGCTTGTTCGCGGCGCCGAACCCAGCGCCGACCTCGACTCCCTTGATCGCCTGAATGCTCATGAGCGCCGCCGCGAGTTTTCCGTCGAGCTTGCGGTCCCAGTGCACATGGCTGCCGAGTCCGACAGGAACGCCGGTGACGATCACCTCGAACACTCCGCCCAGAGAGTCTCCCGCCGCGCGGGCTTCATCGATCTTTCGCATCATGCGCTTCTCGGCCTCCGGATCGGCGCAGCGAAGCTCCGACGCCTCCGCCTTCTTCCTGAGCTCCTGGAAATGCGCCTTCGGGACTTTTGCGAACACGCCGTCGATGCTGAGCACGTGGCTCATGACCTCGATGCCGAACTCTTCCAAAAACCGTTTCGCCACCGCGCCCACGGCCACGCGCATGGCCGTTTCCCGTGCGCTCGACCGCTCAAGAACGCTGCGAATGTCGGGACATCCGTATTTCAGGACGCCCGCCAGATCGGCGTGGCCCGGACGGGGCCGGGTGACGGGGCTCGCCGAATTTAAAAACATGGGGTCCGGCGACATCTTGTCGCGCCAGTTCTCCCAGTCCTTGTTGCGGATCATCAGGCCGATGGGGCTGCCGAGGGTCTTGCCCCAGCGCACGCCGGTGTAGATCTTGACCGTGTCCTTCTCGATCTTCATCCGGCCGCCGCGGCCGTATCCCACCTGTCTCCTGGCAAGGTCGCGGTCGATGTCCGTCACCCGTATCAGAAGGCCCGAGGGCATGCCCTCGATGATCCCCATCAGCAGCTCTCCGTGAGACTCACCTGCGGTTAAATATCGCAACATCGTCCCCCCCGCTCCACAGGATAACGCCGCCTGTTTTCTCCTGTATATATGAGAATAGGAAGCGAACTATCCGTAAAATCCCGTTCATCATAGCAAATTTGCAGTAGAAGTGCAATCAAAAGTATGGTACTATTCGGGGTATTTTAAGGGTATTTTAGCGGTCTTCCGGGCAGTCAAAATTGGAAAAAGGCTCCTTAGTTATGCAAAACGTGTGTTTTATGGAGAATACATGAAATACAGGCAGGGGTCGTTCGGCAGGGTTTTCGTTCTCAAATTCGAGGACCGGGACGATATCATCGACGAGATGAAGAAGATGGCGGCGCAGGAGAAGATCAGGGTTGGCACCATCATACTCCTGGGCGGCATGCGCTCGGCAGGGATCGTTTCCGGGCCGAAGGAGGCGGTCATCCCGCCTGATCCGCTCTGGGTAAACTTCAATGACGGCCGCGAAGTCCTCGGAATCGGCACCCTGTTTTGGAAGGATGACGAGCCGGTCATCCACGTCCACGGGGCCCTCGGCAGGGAGAAAGAGTCCCTCACAGGATGCATTCGCAAGGACAGTTCCGTCTATCTGGTCGTCGAGGCGGTGATCGCCGAAATCACGGGGATCGAGGCGCGGAAGGCCGTGGACGAGAAGACCGGGCTGGTGATGCTGAGTTTATGAGGACCGCATGATCGCCCTCCTCTGCTCCGTACAGGCCGAGGCAGAACCCCTTCTGGGCTCGTTCGTCATGACGAGACGCACGACGCTCGGCGCCAAACCGCTGTTAGAGGGCGAGTTCGCCGGACGAGGCGTCCTCCTGTGCGTGGGCGGCATGGGCAAGGTCAATGCGGCCCACGCGGCAACGCTCCTGCTCACGCAGTTCAAGCCTGAAGCGCTCGTTGTCTTCGGCGTCGGCGGCGGGTACCCTTCATCAGGCGCCGGGATAGGCGACGTGGCCCTCGCCAGGGAAGAAATCACGGGGGACGAAGGCGTGCTGACTGTTGACGGTTTTCAGGACACCGAGTACATCGGCATCCCCCTTGTAAAGACTGCCTCGACGGTAATCTATACGAGGTATGCCGCGCCGGAGCCCCTGCTCAAGCGATCCTTGCAGGCGCTCGCCTTGCGCCCGCAAGCCGGAAAAGCGCATGTGGGCCCGTTCGTCACCCTCTCAACATGCACCGGAACGACAGCGCGGGCAAAGGAGCTGGAAGAGCGCTACCACGGGCTGTGCGAAAACATGGAAGGAGCGGCCGCGGCGCAGGTTGCGGAACTGCACGGCGTCCCCTGGCTCGAGGTGCGGGGAATATCGAACATCGTGGAGGACCGGGACCTCAGGAAGTGGGACATCCCCCGCGCGGCCCAGGCGGCGCGGCAGGCGGTACGATCCATCATCGAGGGCTGGGAGGGGATGAGCGCATGACACGAATCCTTTCCATCGGTTACTCCCCCTGTCCCAACGACACGTTCATATTCTATGCCCTTATCCACGGCAAGGTCAGGGTTCCCGGCGTCGAATTCAAGGAGCGGCTCGAGGACGTCGAAACCCTGAACCGGATGGCGCTCGATGGCAGGCTCGACATCACCAAAATTTCCTATCACGCCTTCGGTCATTTGCGCGGGCAGTATGCCCTGCTCCGTTCGGGCAGCGCGCTGGGGCGCGGGTGCGGCCCGCTCATCGTCGCAAAACCGGGAATCAGCCTGGCCGATCTTAACGAGGGGACGGTCGCCGTTCCGGGAAAGCTCACCACGGCCTATCTTCTTCTCCGTCTGTTCGATCCAGCGCTTGAAAACGTATCTATCATGCCCTTCGACCGCATCATGGACGCAGTTTCGCGGGGAGAGGCGAAAGCCGGACTCATCATCCATGAAAGCCGGTTCACGTATCCGCTCTATAAACTCGAAAAGCTGCTCGATCTCGGTGAATGGTGGGAGGGGCATTCCGGCCTTCCGATCCCGCTGGGCGGGATCCTCTGCAAACGCTCGCTGGGACGCGAGGTCCTCCTCAAGGTCGAAGAGGGCATTCGGGACAGCCTTCTCTATGCGCGGACGCATTCGGGCGAAGTTATGGACTACTGCAGGCGGCACAGCCAGGAAATGGATGAGACGGTGATGAAACGCCATATCGACCTCTACGTAAACGACTTTACGCTCGACTTAGGCAAAGAAGGCCTCGCCGCTGTGCAGAGGCTCTTTGATGAGGCGGAAGCGCGCCGCATCCTCCCCCGCGCGGACAAACCGCTGCTGGCGGATGGCTGAATCTCTTTGGCCGTGCAGGAGACCGGTATGCTATCGAAAGCGCTGGGGACCCCGATGATACAGTAAATTTTATCATGATTATCGTCAAGCTGTTCGCCATATTGAAAGACAAGGCAGGCCGGGACGAATTGCGATTGAGCGGCGATCCGAAAACCGTGTCGGACCTGCTCAAGCAAGTCGCCAGGGAATGCCCCGCGCTCTCGGACGTTCTTGCCGGCGGCAGGCTGATGGTTTCCCTAAACCAGGAGTTCGTACAACAGAACGCCCTTGTAAAAGACGGCGATGAGGTGGGGCTCATGCCCCCCTTCTCCGGCGGCGCCGACACGCCCGCCGGCCGCGTCCGCATTCAGAAGGAACCCTTCTCCCTCGACGAGGAGATCGGACGTTTGCAAGAGGCCTCCTCTTCCATAGGCGCGGTC
>DASWAB010000420.1:0-5467 GCA_036391375.1 Nitrospirota bacterium | reverse complement strand
GTATCAATGAGGTTCCCTCCCCCCGCAACAAAGGCGTCCAGCAGGGTAAATGCCGTGTGTTCGTCCACCGTCCATCCGAAGACGTTTCCCCCGAACGCGAGAGGAAAAACCTCTATGCCTGAATTCCCTAATTTGCGTTTTTTCATGGACGAGTTCTCCCTGGCTGCTACAATTATATCATCATGCCGCTGCGCAAATAAGAAGACCTAATGCGGCATTATCCCTAAAATAGCTGCAACTTAAGTCCTAATTAATAATTTCATCATCCTTGACTTTAACCGGTCGATGCGCTAAGTTTTTGATAATGGCAGTAGACTGATTTCATTGCATTCCATTCCGTTCTGGCGGCGCATCTAATCATAAAAAATATCTTAAAATTTTCGGAGCGATTATGAAAACGAAGGTCACTCGACGGCAATTCCTCAAGATTTCCTCAGGGGCCATCGGTGCTGCAGCCGCGGCAGAGGTCGCAGGCTTTGGCGCGGATATGACCGCGGCCAGGGAGCAGGCGCAAAAGGTCCCGCTTAAAACGGGCAAGCAGGTCCCGAGCGTCTGCCCGTACTGTTCGGTAGGATGCGGTCAGATCGTCACGGTAAACGATCAGGGCAAAATCATCGACATTCAGGGAAACCCGGATTCTCCGATCAACCAGGGGACGCTCTGTCCCAAGGGGGCGGCAACGTACCAGTTTGTGACAAACGATCTGCGCTGGACCAAGGTCAAATACCGCGCGCCCGGAAGCGACCACTGGGAAGACAAGCCGCTCGAGTGGGCCATGGACCGGATTGCCGAACTCACAAAGAAGACGCGCGACGCGAACTTCAATGAATATCAGGACGTGCCGGACGGCACAGGCGGGACAGTGAAAAAGCGCGTCATGAACACCTATGCCGTCGCGTCCCTCGGCGGGGCCACGATGGACAACGAATGGAACTACGCCCACCAAAAACTCTTCCACGCCCTGGGCGTCGTCTACCTGGAAAACCAGGCCCGGATCTGACACTCCTCCACGGTCCCCGGTCTGGGGGTCTCCTTCGGCAGAGGCGGTTCGACGACGTTTCCACGCGATCTTGTCAATTCCGATGCTGTCATGATCATGGGCTCGAACATGGCCGAGTGCCATCCCGTCGCCTTCCGCTGGCCGCTCAAGGCAAAGACCGACCACGGCGCGGTTTTGATGCATGTGGACCCGCGCTTTACGCGAACCTCGGCGCTCTGTGATGTCCACGCGCCTATCCGGGCGGGCACGGACATCACTTTTTTGGGCGCGATCATCAACCACGTCATCAACAGCAAACGCTGGAACACGAACCCTTTTTTCCGGGAATACGTGGTCAACTATACGAACGCGGCCACGCTCGTGAATCCCGATTTCAAGGACACGGAAGACCTGGACGGCGTGTTCTCCGGCCTCTCCGCGGACGGGAGGCAATACTCGAACGAAACGTGGTCCTACCAGCGCGGCCCCAAGCCGGCGCCTGCTGTTGCCGAGGCAAAGACGTTTACCGATCTTCTCCTCCAGCGCGTGCCCGGCAGACCCAAGACCGATCCCACGCTCAGGAACCCTCACACCGTATTTCAGGTCGTGAAGCGCCACTACAGGCGATACACGCCCGAGATGGTCGAGAAAGTCTGCGGCTGCCCCAAAGAGAAGTTCCTGCAGGTCGCCGAGACGCTGCTCAACAATTCCGGCCGGGATAAGACGTCGAACATTACCTACGCCGTGGGCTGGACCCAGCACACGGTCGGCGTGCAGATTATCCGCACGGCCGGCGTGCTCCAGGCTCTTCTGGGGAACATCGGACGGCCCGGTGGCGGCATTCTGGCGCTCCGCGGCCATGCCACGATCCAGGGATCCACGGACATCGCAACCCTGTATCACTCGCTCCCCGGGTATCTGAACATGCCGGACGCCAGAAAGAACCACGACACGTTCAAGGATTTTATCCTGACCGAGTCTGTTCCGTTTATGACAAGCTACTGGGGAAACTATCCGAAATTCGCGGTCTCCTATTTCAAGGCGCAATGGGGAGATGCCGCGACAAAAGAGAACAACTACGGCTACGACTATCATCCCAAGATCACCGGCGACCATTCCCACCTTCCGATGATGGTGGACATGATGAACGGAAAGATCAAGGGCTTTTTCGTCATGGGCCAGAACCCTGCTGTGGGCGGCCAGAACGCGCGCTATCAGCGCAAGGCGATGGCGAAACTCGACTGGATGGTCGTTCGGGATTTCTTCGAGACCGAGACGGCCGCCTTCTGGAGAAATTCTCCGGAAGTCACGGAAGGCGAGGTGAAGCCTGCGGACATCAAGACCGAGGTCTTTTTCCTTCCAGCCGCCATGGTATCCGAGATGGAAGGCTCATTCACGAACACCCAGCGGCTCCTGCAGCAGCATGAAAAAGCGGCGGACCCGCCGGATGATGCGCGGAGCGACATCTGGTTCACCTACCAGCTCGGCAAGAAGCTGAAGAAGATGTACGCGGACTCACCGACAGGCCATGACTGGCCGATCAAAAACCTCTTGTGGAATTATGAACCGGATCCGGCGGAAGTAGCTATTTTCCGGATCAAAGACGAGCCATCGGCGTATAAAGTCCTCAAAGAGATTAACGGGTATACATGGGCGGACAAGAAGCCGCTTCCGTCCTTTGCCAATTGCAAGGAGGACGGCTCAACCGTCTGCGGCGCCTGGATCTACACGGGCGTCATCCCCGAGGAGGGCGTCAACAGGGCCCGTAACCGCCAGGGCGACGAGTGGATCTCGCCCAACTGGGGGTTCGCCTGGCCGGCGAACCGGCACATCATGTATAATCGCGCGTCCGCGGACACGAAAGGCAGGCCCTGGTCGGAAAGGAAGAAGCTCATCTACTGGGACCCCAACAAGGAAGTGAAAGACCCGGCGGGGAAGATCACCCGCGGTTCCTGGGTGTCTCCTGCGGGCGAAGGGATCGATTTCCAGCCCACGAAAGCGCCGAACTTCCGCGGCAAGGACAATGCCATCGGCTTTGACTGGCTTTCCGGCAACGATCCTTTCATCATGCGGGCCGACGGCAAGGCCTGGCTCTTTGCGCCTTCCGGTCTGGTGGACGGTCCCCTGCCGGCTCACTACGAACCGTACGAATCGCCGGTGGCAAACCTCCTGTACAAACAACAGTCGAACCCCGTGGCCAAGACCTGGAAGGTGCCGGGAAATCCTTATCATGACGTCGCGGACCCGAAGTATCCGATCGTCGTTTCGACCTATCGCCTGACCGAGCACCATCTGACCGGCGTCATGACGCGCTGGCTGCCGTGGCTCGCGGAGCTGATGCCGGAGCTCTTCTGTGAAATTTCGCCCGAACTTGCGGCGGAGAAGGGCATTAAGAATGCCGAATACATGACTATCGAGACCGCTCGTGGACAGGTGCAGGCCAGGGCGCTCGTGACCCGCCGTATGCGGCCGTTCACCGTCAACGGCAAAACCGTTCATGAGATCGGCCTGCCGTGGCACTGGGGCTGGCAGGCGCGCGCCGAAGGCGACGTGGTCAATAACCTGACTCCGCTCGTCGCGGACCCGAATGTGACAATCCACGAGGGAAAGGTCTTTACCTGTAACGTCCGCGCGGGCAAGAGAGGAGGCGCTGCGTAATGGCCAAGGGAATGTTCGTAGACACCTCGATCTGCACGGGATGCAAGGCATGCCAGGTGGCGTGCAAGGAATGGAACGAGCTTCCAGGCGAGCCCGCGCATTTCCACAAGGTGAAGAACCGGCCCTATCAGGTAGCGTACAACTTTACGGGAAATTCCTACGACAACACGGGGCAGCTCTCGGCAACGGATTGGCGCCACGTCCGCTTCATCGAACAGTTCAATGAGAACCGCTCCGAGGCGCGCTGGTTCTTTTCGAGCGACTCCTGCAAACACTGCAACGACGCCGGTTGTCTGAACGCCTGCCCGGTCAAGGCAATCATCCGGACCGATATGGGGAACGTGTTCGTGCAGCAGGACGTGTGCATCGGCTGCAAGTACTGCATCCCCTCCTGCCCGTATGGCGTGATCAACTTCAGCGAACAGACAGGCACCGTGCACAAGTGCACGCTCTGCAACGACCGCATTCACAACGGCCTGGGAACGGCCTGCGCCAAAGCCTGCCCCACGGGTTCGATTTCCTTCGGCGAGGTCGGGGAACTGAAGAGAAAAGCCGACACGCGGCTGGCGCAGTTGAAGTCGCTGGGGTTCGCAAAGGCGAATATCTATGGATACAGCGAAGCAGGCGGCCTGAACGTCTTTTATCTGTTCCTGGACGACCCTACGGTCTACGGTCAGCCTCTCAACCCCGTGGTGCCGCAAAGGAGGCTGTTCAAGTCCGCAGCGGTCACCGTTATTACTGCCATCGCAGTCGCCGCGGCAGCGCTCATCAGCTTCCGTGAGCGGGGAATGAAGAAAGAAAAATAAACTATCGAACCACGGAGACACAGAGGCTCAGAGGGCCTCTATGGTGGATTTTAGGGAGGTGTTATCATGATGGCTCTCGAATCCCAAGCGCCTCACTGGGAATGGTACTATATCGCAGCGTATTTCTTCATCGGCGGCGTGTCGGCGGGCGCGTATTTCCTCGGCTCGCTTGTTGAGATAATGGGAATCGAAAAGGAGCGCCAGATCAGCCGGATCGCCTACACCATCGCCTTTCCCCTGATCTGCATCACGCCGATACTGCTTATCGCAGATCTCGGGAGCCCTCTGCGCTTCTGGCATCTCTTTTTTTACACGAAGAGCGGCATCCCCTACATGAACACGTCGTCGCCCCTGTCCGTCGGGACCTGGGCGCTCCTGATCTACAGCGGAATGTCGTTCCTGTCGTTCGTGAATACGCTTGCCGTAGACGGCAGGCTTGCATCCCCTGGTTTGACGAGGTTTCATGCCGTCTTCAGCCGTATTCCACACAAAATTTACGCGGCGGTCGGGGTCTTCTTCGGGTTCTTCGTGGCGGGGTACACCGGCGTTCTGCTGAACATCACAGCCCGGCCTCTGTGGGCCGCGGCCGATCCGATAGTGGGCCCCCTCTTTATCGTATCCGCCGCCTCGACCGGCGCGGCCGCAATTGCGCTCGTCATGGCGTGGCAGAATATCTCGGCTGAAGAGGCGTTCGGACGGATCGAGACTTTCGACCGGGGAGCAATGATTGCCGAACTCGCGATCATCGCGCTTATGGTCGCGGTCGCGGGACGGTACGCGGCCCCGATCCTTCGGGGGTGGTATGGGTTCCTTTTCCTGGGCGGGGCCGTGGTGGCAGGCATCATAGCTCCCCTGTGGCTCGGCTGGCGGGGCGGAAAACCCGGCGCAGCCATAAACCCGGCGCTGATGAACGCCGCGCTCATCCTCTTCGGCGGCGCGATGCTTCGCATCGCTCTCGTGCAGGCCGGACAGAGGTAAATCATGCAAAGTATCGCATCAACTTAGGGAGTTCCTCATGAAAATC
>DASWAB010000419.1:0-4276 GCA_036391375.1 Nitrospirota bacterium | reverse complement strand
GGCGCTCGGCCATGAGCAGGCCGGAGGCAGCAGTCGTTCCGACCTTCTTTACGCGAACGGAATAGTCGTCGAAGAGGAAATGGATGATGCGGGCGCTCTCTCCCCCCAGGTCTTCTGCAACGAGGGGGATTCCGTCATTTTTCAAAAACTCGCGTATGAAGCGGGTATTGACTTCACCGACGCAGAAAAAATTGTCTTTTACCGCGGGGTTCAGGTGAATCGAAGCTCCGCCGAACGCCTTGGCGCGGAGGTTTTCCCGCTTCGCTCCCAGCTTCAGCATATCGTTGATCAGAAACTCCATGGCGTTGATGCCGTACCTGCCCGCCTCGCTCTGACAAACCGGGATCTCCCGCGCATACCGGCGGTTGCTGAGAAGAAAATGGTTCATGCCGATTATCCGGTTGATGGGATCATACAGGCAGGCCGCGACGCAGGAGCCGAGCAGCGTGCGGATCGCTGCGCTCCTGTTGGTGACATAGTATTCTCCCGGCATAAGGCTGACGTGCAACCGCGTTTCCCGTTCTTGAATGAACATCCCGGCACCCGGAAATCGTCTCAAAATTGTCCTGTTTCTTTACCTGATTTATATCAGAGATAAACGGAGATATGGGAAAATCTATCTCAAACGGGCATAACCCCGGTAGTTCAGCGTGTCCTTATGGCGACCGGGGTCTTCCTTGGCTTCCTTTTCAAAATCGTCTCTCTGTTCCTGATACTCATTGGCCGGCATATCGTCGCCGGGGTGCGCCGTGTCATAAACGAGGAAATCGGCGTCCGTGTATTCCTTCGAAAAATCCTCGGACGACATCGGGACAAAACCCGTCGTGGGTCTGTTGAATCCGGGGAAAAGCAACTGGGACAAAATATAAATTCTGCCGGCCTCGAAACGAATGCGAGCCACGGCGGTGTTCTGCGCCTGCGCCATGACATAATGCGCGCCGGGTTTGACTTCGGTGACAAAATAACTCTTTCCCCGGGTCTGCCCGATCATTTTCCCATCGAGATAATTAGTAACGACTTGTCCTGGACCGATCGTGAGACCCCGGTTGCCGCTCCACTTCGTGGCCCTGATAATGATGAGCGTTGCTTTATTCGACTTCGCCGCGTAGGTGGAAGGTTTTTCGTCCTTCGTGATCATGTGATATCCGACGCAGGCGCTGAGGACAACGGACAACGCCAACAGGAAAACCATTACGACCGCTCGCTTCGTCCACCCCCCTTTTACGACCTCTGACAGTGTCATTCCTTTTTCCCCCTTTTTGCCATTTGACCGTCGTTATGGATTGCAGGAAGAGTGTATTACATTCCGGGGCTTTTGAAAAGAAAAAAAGGAAACTGCATCAGCAGGCGACCGCCTGCTACGCCGCCGCTCCCGCTCAGGTTGACCCCTGCCCTGCGGTGCAGCCGAAACAGTGGTCGCCCGTCGAGATCTTTCTGCGGGAGAGCCCGGCGTGGTCGAAATCCTTGATGTGGCGGGGAGCGTCGGGATCAAGTGGGATTCCGAGTATCTGGTTGAAATCGCAGTCATACAGCGCCCCGTCCCATCCCACGCTCACGAGAGAACGGCACATGACGTTGTCAAGGACGCACGGGTTGAACGAGGAAGCGAGCATTCCCTGATATTTTTCAAAACTGCCGCTTTGGATGAGAAAATCGCGAAACCTTCCGATCGGCATGTTGGTGAAGGCGTACAAACGGGTAAAGGAGACGCCAAAACGGTTTTTCAGCTCCCGCTTATAATCCGCTTCAAGCAGGCGTTGCTCCGGCGGAAGAAACGGCCCTCCGGGATTGTACACAAGACTCAGCGGCCGTTCGGAAGAGCCGTTGCCGAACCCCAGTTCATTGAGCCTGCGGAGGGCCTCGATGCTCTTCCGGTATGCGCCGCCGCCTCGTATCGCGTTGACATTATTTTCCAGGTAGCAGGGGAGCGACGCGATCAATTCCACGCCCTCGTTCCAATAAAACTCGGGGAGGTCCGCCATCCCCTCCTCGAAAAAAACAGTAAGGTTCGTGCGGACCATGACCCGTTTGCCGGTTTTTCTCGTTTCGGAAACGAGCGAGCGGAAATGGGGGTTCAGCTCCGGCGCGCCGCCGGTGATATCAAGGGCCCCGATCGGGTTTTTACGGAGCGCGCCCAGAACGGCATCCACGATTTCCCCGTTCATGGCTTCGGCGCGCCCGGGCCCGGCGGACGCATGGCAATGTCTGCACGCCATGTTGCAGCGGTAGCCGAGGTTCACCTGCAGGATTTTCACGTCGGAGGCAGCAAGCGGTCCGCGCCCGGCTGTCCGTATTTTATCGGCGAATTTGTCCATATTCATGTGCGTTGTCCTTTTAAACAATTATTCTTTTACGCATAAGACTGAACGGCGCCGGCGCAAGGAGGAGCACCGCGGCGATGATCCAGGCCATGCCTCCGACCGCGCCGGACAGGGTCCCGGCGGAAAACGCCCGGCAGATGTTCACCAGGTGGTAAAGCGGCGTAAAAAACGCAAGGTCAGCGACCACGTGCGGCATCGTGTCGAGGGGGAAAAAGATGCCGGAAAAGAGAAAGAGCGGCGTCATAAAAAGCGTGTAAAAGTAGCTGAAGGAATCGATCCCGGGCACGATAGCGCAAAAAATGAGGGAGAGTTCGGCGAAGATCAGGCCGCAGAGAAAAATAAACGGCACCGCGAGCACGATGAGCGGCGAGCGCACGAACCCGAACAGGGCGATCACGATCATGATCGTGAGGCCGAAGATGACGCTCTTGGTCGCGCCCCAGATGAGTTCTCCGGCAACGAGGTCGTCTATATTCACCGGTGTGGCGAGGATCGCGTCGAAGGTCTTCTGAAAGGTCATCCGGATGTACGTGCCGTAAGTGCATTCGTACACCGCCGCGAAAACGGAGGAAGACGCCAGGATGCCGGGGGCGATATACTGGATGTACGGCTCGCCGTGGATCTCTTTTACGAAGGAGCCCAGCCCCAAACCCATGGCCACCAGATAGAGCGCCGGCTCCGCAAAATTGAGCGCGAAGCTCGTTTTATAGAGTTTGGTATAGACCAGCCAGTGGCGCTGCCACACCCTGAAGGCCCGCTTAATCCGCAAGGTTCCTCCCCGTCAGCTTAAGATAAACTCCCTCAAGGTTGCCGCCGTGAACGGCCATGAGATTCGACGGGGAATCGATCGCAACGATCCTGCCCGCGTCCATGATCGCCACCCGGTCGCAGAGTTTCTCCGCCTCCTCCATGTAGTGGGTCGTGAGCAGCAGCGTTGTGTTCTGGAACTTGAGCTGGTTCAACTTGTCCCAGACCGCGTGTCTGCTGTGGGGGTCCAGGCCCGTCGTCGGTTCATCGAGGAGCAGGAGGTCGGGCTTGTTCACGAGAGAGCGCGCGAGCAGAAGACGGTGTTTCATTCCGCCCGAGAGCTGATCGATCTGGGCGCCGGCCTTGTCCCGGAGTTCGACAAAATCGAGCAGGGCGTCCACCAGCCGCATGGCGTCTTTCCTGCCGATATCGAAATAGCGGGCGTAGACGATCAGGTTCTCGGCCACCGAGAGGTCCGGATCGAGATTGATGTCCTGCGGCATGACACCGATACGCGACTTGATCCGGCTTTGTTGCCTGGTCACGTCCATATCAAACACCGTGAGGGACCCCGCGGTCGGCGGCATGAAACAGGAGATGACGCGCATGACCGTGGTCTTGCCCGCGCCGTTGGGCCCGAGAAAGCCGAAACATTCGCCCTGCCTGATCGAAAAATCAATCCCGTCGACCGCTCGGAGGCCGTTGTAGTCCTTGATAAGAGAATGCGCAGTGATGATATCCATGAATTCAAAAACAGCGGTCAGCAGACAGGCCCGGATGGACGCGGATTACCATGGCCCCGCGCCTTCATTTTTTCGCCTGCAGGGACTCCAGCGACTGAAGGACCTGTTCAATCCTCTGCCGGATGTGCTCCTGCTTCCCGTGAACGGATGCGAAATTTCGGGCCTCGTTTAGCGCCTGGGACAGTTCCTGCTCAAGTTCGCGAACGCGCCCCTTGAGCGTCCGGTTTTCGGAGGCGAGGGCCTTTACCCGCTTTTCCACTTCAGCAAAATTTTCCCCAAGTTCGTCCACGTCACTCAAGGGTTCTTCCCCCCTGGTTCCATGGCAGCCGCTCCGGCCGTATCCGCCGGCCAAACCGGGGCAGGCGGCGCGCTGTCCGCGCTTCTGCCGTAGATCCGCTTGTACTCCGCGTAGTTTCGCAGCACCTTCTTCACGTATCCCCTTGTCTCTTTGAAAGGGATGGATTC
>DASWAB010000418.1:0-2175 GCA_036391375.1 Nitrospirota bacterium | reverse complement strand
AGGATCATGGGCGGCTGAACAGTTATAGAATAACATCTCCTGATTTTTTGTCAAGCGTGAAGGGAGAGGCGTAAAATCACAATTGACCTCGGCGCGGAAAGCGGCGGGACGGCCGGTGCTTTTGAATAAACAAAGATTTATTGACACAATAGGCAAAAAAGCCTAAAATCTTTATGGAGTTCCGACGGGCGAGGGCCTCCGTTGCTGAAGAGGCCACAGCGCTTATTCGAAAATCAAAGGCGTCAGATGCAGGACAAGAGGCGACATAAGAGATTCAAATTGGATCTCATGGATATAAACGGCAGGATGATCGCGGCCCACAAAGTCGAGCTCATTGACATCAGCCTCGGCGGGGTCGCCCTGAAAACGGACAAGAGGCTTTATCTCGGGAAGGAATATTTGCTCAAGCTGAAAAACAAGGGGAAAAGCATCGATATAAAGGGCAATATCGTTCGTTGCGAATTAACCGGCATCGAGGCCACAGGCAACGGGGAAGGGGCCTCGATATATACGGCTGGCATGATGTTTAAGGACACCGCATCAAATACGATCGCCGCTTTTATCAATTCAATCGAGAAGGACAAAAAAGAAGCGGTGCCGGCGACGGTCGATCGGAGGTTCGATGTCAGGTTTTATATTACCGCTCCCGGGGAGAAGACCCTGAGCTTTCCGGCGCAGTTTAAAGTGAAGGATATCAGCCTAAGCGGCATGCTCATCCGGACCGAGCAGACGCTGGGAATAGAAAGCATGATCCCCATGGGGTTGTCTTTGCAGGAGGCCGACAACCCGATCAATTTTACCGGAAGAGTCGTCTCTTGCCGGATGGTGGAGGACAAGGGGCAGGCCCGGATGATGAACAATGAAGGGCAAGGGGGCTACGAAATAGGAGTAGAGTTCAAGAGTTTGACGGATAAGGACAGAATGCTGCTGAAGGCATTCATAGAATATTTGGTCGTGATGGAAGCGAAAACCAGCGGAAAGAAAACAGGCAATTAACGCTGGCGGAGCCGTAATCAGACGGCTATGGCTCAGGAAGGCTCCCCACGGGAGCTTTTTTTGCGCTGCCTCGGGTAAAACAGCGGCTACTTCCTCCCGATGATCAGGAACACGGAAAATTCACGCGGCTCTTTCCCCTGGGCTTCTCTAACGATCCTGGTCGCCGTGATGTCCCGGACATCGCGGCATCCGGCTTCCCGCAGAAGCCGCTTCGACTGTTCGCGGTCAAAGCCGAAGTGAAGCACGCCTGTGTTGTCGCCGTGAAAGGAGCCGTCCTCCGTATCGAGATCGGCGAAACACACCCGGCCGCCCGGACGCAGCAGTTCCAGCCACCGCGTAAAGAGGACGGCCGTATCCGCAACATGGTGGAGGGTCATGCTGCTCACAAGGAGGTCGTAGGTCCCTTCCACACGCCCGCCTTGTTCAAAATCCACGAGCAGGGCGCGGACGTTCGTGAGCCCCTGTGCGCGGACCTTTTCCTGAAGCGCGCCGAGCATGCCCCGCGAGCTGTCCACCCCGGTGATCGTCTTCACGAACGGCTGCAGCTTGAGCGTCACCAGCCCCGTACCGCAGCCGAAGTCCAGGGCGTCGAGATCCGGAGTAGGATTTATTTCCCGGATGATCGCATCGGCCACCTCGCCCGCTAATTTGACCCTGCCGGGATTCGCGTCCCATTGCGCGGCTTCTTTGTCGAAATCCTTTCGCTCTTCTGATTTCATGATCGTCCTTTCCTGTTTTGAGTTTATCATAGCGTTTCACAACCTTTGAAGCAACCATTTTTTTCTCGATGGCTTCGGAGGACAGAAAAAGCTCGGCAACCGCCTCCTCCTCACCGAAGATATTTGCTTTGACCGCCTTCGCGTTGGTGATATAATATCTGGTCAGCCGTTCATCAGGTTGTTGGCCATGATTTTTCAAAACCGCGCACAGGCGGGAGAGCTGCTTGCCCGGCAATTAACGGTCCCGCCCCTCCTCAATCCCGTCATAATCGCCGTCCCGCGGGGCGGCGCGCCCGTCGGAGCTGCAATCGCAAAAGCGCTCGACTGCCCTTTTGACATCATTCCGCTCATAAAGATTCCGATCCCCTGGAGCCCGGAGGCAAGCTACGGCGTTGTGGCGATGGACGGAACCATGGCGCTGAACAAACCGCTGATACACCGTCTCGAGCTGTCGGAGCGC
>DASWAB010000417.1:0-3930 GCA_036391375.1 Nitrospirota bacterium | reverse complement strand
CGGAGCAGGAGATCAAGGACCTCCAGTTCAACGGAAACTATTCGAATTTCACCATTTCGCGGGAGCCTTCGAGCGGCGCCCTCTATCTCTACACCGAATGGACCGGCCCCATGAAGGAGCGGTCCCTTTCCGTCGAGTTCCACGCGCGAGCGAAAGAGCAAAAAGCGGAGAAACTCATTGAGAAAAAGGCCCCCTTTCCTCCCGACGTAAAGAAATACATTCAGGCGCAGTTCTGGATACCGTCGGACAACAAGAAAATCCGCTCGCTCTCGCGGGAGATCACCAAGAGGAAGACGGGCGTCCTGCAGAAGGCGCGGGCGATCTACGACTGGACCGTGGAAAACACGCGGAGAGACCCCAACGTGCCGGGGTGCGGCGTAGGAAATGTGGAAGCGACGCTGTCCTCACGGAGCGGGAAGTGCGCGGACATCAGTTCCGTATTTGTGTCCCTTGCCCGGGCCGCAGGCGTGCCGGCGCGTGAGGTCTTCGGCCTTCGGCTCGGAAGGCCCGGCGAAACCGACATAACCGACGGCCACCACTGCTGGGCGGAATTCTATCTTCCGGGCACGGGCTGGGTACCGGTGGACCCCGCCGATGTGCAAAGGATCATGCTCCAGCAGCGCCTCGACCTTGCGGCCGCCGCATCATACCGCGAATACTATTTCGGCGCTGTTGACGAATACCGTATCGCGCTGCAAAGAGGCGGAAGGGGCTTCGCCTTCTCAGAGGGAAGCGCCGAGAAGGTCAATTATTTCATGTACCCTTACGCAGAGGTCGACGGCAAACCGCTCGACTATTGCCGGCCGAAGACGTTTGCTTTCACCGTCGCTTTCCACGAGGACCAGCGTTGGTAAACGGGATTTTCATCGTCCGGATACGAGCGAACCTCAGCCTGTTCCGTCGTCCGTGCCAAGCTCGGGAGACGTATCGATATGCGGCATAGTATTTCCCTCAAGATAAACCTTATCCTATTTCTCGTCGTGCTTTTCCTCGGCTGTGCTCTGGGGGGCATCTTCATCATCGACCAGCGCAGGATGCTCCATCAAGAGCTGGACCGGCGCATCCGGCTCATGGAGCTGTACCTGTCGGGGGATTTCGCAGACGCCGCTGCACGTCATGACCTCCCGGAGATGGACCGTATCTTAAAAGCCTCCGTCCTTGATGACGAAATAAACTATGTTATGGCAAAATCCCCGGACGGCGAGATACTCGCCTCCCGCTGGACCGCGCAGCTGCGGACAGGCGGCGTACACGAACATACCTTTCCGCTCCGCGCGCCGGATATCGCATCGGGGGGAGGCGGGACTGAACGCTTCGGTCCGGTGGACGCCCCGGAGAACGGGAACACGGTCGGCTTCCTGTCTATCGGGGTCAGCCTGAATCCGCTTCAAAAAAAACTGTCACGGATGATCGCGCAGACCGCGGCCGCCGTCCTCCTGGGAATCGTTGTCGCCATCGCAGCGGGCTGGTGGCTCGTCAGCGCCCTCTTTCAGCGCTCCATCGCGCCTCTTCTGTTCGGGATCGCGACGATCGGATCAGGCGACCTGAGCCGGCGTATCACTCCCGACCGCCACGACGAGCTGGGGAGGATCGGCAGGGCCTTCAACGAAATGGCGGAGCGGTTGTCTTCGACTTTGATCTCGAAAGAGCGGCTGGAAGCCGCTGTGGATCAACGGACCGCCGAGCTCACGACCGTGCTCGAAGAGCGCTCTGCCGCGCAAGCAGCCCTTGCAGAACGGGAAGAACGGATCAGGCTTCTGCTCAACTCGACGGCCGAGGCGATCTATGGCATCGAGCCGGATGGCGCCTGCACGTTCTGCAACTCCGCCTGCGTCAGGATGCTGGGGTATGAACGGCCGGAGGACCTCATCGGGAAAGACATGCATTCGCTGATTCATCATTCGAAAACGGACGGGTCGCCTTATGCGGCGGAGGAGTGCCCCATCTATGCTTCGGTCCGGACGGGAAAGGGCCACCACGCCCCGAACGAGGTCTTCTGGAAAGCCGATGGATCGAGCATGCATGTGGAATACTGGTCGTATCCGGTATTCCAGGAAAAGAAGCTCCTTGGCGCCGTGGTGACGTTCCTCGACCTCACGGAGCGGCTCAAGCTCGAACAGCAGCTCTTCCACTCCCAGAAAATGGAAGCTATCGGCCTGCTGGCGGGCGGCGTGGCCCACGATTTCAACAACATTCTTACCGCGATCATCGGCTATGGAAATATCATGCAAATGAAAATGAAGCCCGACGACCCGCTGTTGTTCAATGTGGCCCAGATGATTGCGTCAGCAGACCGGGCCGCCCAGCTCACGCGCAGCCTCCTCGCCTTCAGCAGAAAACAGTCCATGCAAATGAAGCCGGCGCGCCTGAATGAGATCATTGCCCGGCAGGAAAAGCTGCTGCGAATGATCATCGGCGAAGACATCGAGATAAAAACGGTCCTGCGCCACGAGGTGGTCGTCATGGCGGACAGCAGCCAGATCGAGCAAGTATTGATGAACCTCGCGACGAACGCCCGCGATGCCATGCCACAGGGAGGGAGCCTGACATTCGAAACGGACCTGGCGAACATCACCGAAGCGTTTGTGAACGCTCATGGCTTCGGAACGCCCGGGGCCTATGCGCTGGTTTCCGTCACCGACACCGGCGTCGGCATGGATGCAGGAACGCAACAAAAGATTTTCGACCCGTTCTTTACAACGAAAGAGGTAGGGCGCGGAACCGGGCTCGGCATGGCCATCATTTACGGGATCGTCAAACAGCATAAAGGCTATATCAACGTATACAGCCAGGTGGGCAGGGGAACGACAATCAAGATATACCTCCCCCTCCGCCATGACCAGGCCGGACAGCAGACATCCCCGCAGTCCGCGGCCCCGGCCCCCCGGGGCGACGAAACAATACTCCTTGCCGAGGATGACCAGACCTTACGGACTTTCTTCAAGGACTTATTAACCGGGCACGGCTATACGGTCATTGTCGCGGAAAACGGGGAAGAGGCGGTCAAAAAGTTCGCTGATCAAAAGGATGCCATACAGCTCGCGGTCGTCGACGTGATCATGCCGAAAATGAGCGGGAAAGAGGCATACGACGCAATCCAAAAAATAAAGCCCGGTATAAAGGTGATTTTTTCGAGCGGCTATACGGCCGATAAAGTGCAACAGGAGGGGCTCCCTCCCGGGAGCGCGTTCATTGGAAAGCCGGTCGTGCCGCAGGAGTATCTTTACAAGATCAGGCGGGTGCTTGATGATAATTGACAACTGGCAAGCCGGGGGTACCCCCCCCCGAACCCCGGCTTAAACCTGACCGTCGGCGCGGGTTCGAGACAGACCGGGGGACCTGGGCGTGAACGAGGGGAACAACTACCGCTTCCGTACATAGACGTGATATTCGCCGTTTTCCTTGACCTGACCAAGGTACTCATTGCCCGTCAATTTGCACCAGGCAGGCATGTCTTTCTCAATACCGTCGTCGTCGGACAACACCTCAAGCACCTGCCCCGCCTTCATTTCCTTGATCTTATTCGACGCCTTGAAGATCGGCATGGGACAGGCGAGCCCTACGCAGTCAAGAATTTCATCGGGTTTGATTTCTTTTATGTTCATAGACAAGCATCACTCTGCCGCGGATGGACACGGATAAGCACGGATTCAATCTTCGGGTTCAACTCCAAAATTCGCGATTATCTACGTCATCTCATGCTCATGGCCGGTCTCAGCCGGCATCTTTACCGGAGAAGGCTTCCCCTGCTTTTTGTAGTAGTCGTCGAGCGCGGATTTGAGCGCCTCCTCCGCCAGCACGGAGCAGTGCATCTTGACCTTGGGCAGGCCGCCCAGCGCCTCCGCCACCGCGGCGTTCGATATCTTGAGGGCCTCTTCGATGCTCTTGCCCTTCACCAAGTCGGTCACCATGCTGCTCGTGGCGATGGCC
>DASWAB010000416.1:0-2142 GCA_036391375.1 Nitrospirota bacterium | reverse complement strand
TTGTGGACAGATTGAAGGCTTCCCCGCTGTTGTCAGGCGTTATGCTGCTTGAGACCAGCCTGGGCAAACGAGAAGGGGTCGATATCTATAAATACAAGCTCCAATTCGTTTATAAGGGTCTTTAATGGCAAAACTTAGTCTGAATCTCACCGACAAATTACAGAAGGTCCCCCCCAAGACGAGGTCTATTGCCTTTGGCATTTTCATCGGTATTCTTGTCGTCCTCTACATTTGGCAGCTCTACCTTCCGAACAAGGCAACAATCGAGCAGCTCCAGAAATCGGTTTCGACGTTGCAGGCAAAGATACAGGAAAACGACGCAAAGATCAGAAAACTCGACGAGCTCAAGGCCGAGGTGAAAGCGCTCGAGGCGCGTCTTGCCATCCTTACGGAGCAGCTTCCTCCCGAATCCGAGGTTTCCGGGTTGCTCCGGCAGATACAAAAGCTCGTGAACGCCTCTGGATTGACGACCAGGCATTGGAAGCCGGATAAAGGCAAGCCGCATTCGAGCGGATTGTATGTGGAAATCCCCATCCTGGTCGAGTTGACGGGAGGGTATCACGATACGGCGGTGCTTTTCGACCGCGTGAGCAAGCTGACCCGCATCGTGAATATCCAAAATATCAAGATGGGCAATGCCAAAATGACAACATCGGGCGCAGTTGAAATCCAAATCAGCTGCACGGCGATGACTTTCGCGGCGGTGGAGAAAAAAGTTGAAGCAGCGTCACCCGCAGGAAAAAAGACACAGTAAATCAATCCAGGCCGTCATGACGGCGCTCCTGCTCGTCGCAGGGATTTCGGCAGGGTGCTCGAATTCGGGAAAGGCCCCGGCGACGTCCGCCCCGGTTGCGCCCCGGCAGGCGCAGCAGCCGGTTACGCGGCCGACGGTAACGACGGCGGCCGCGGAAAAATCAGAACCCGTGTTTACGTACTATCCCTCGGGGAGGAGGGACCCGTTCGCGCCCATTGTGGTAAAAGAGGAAAAGAAAGCAAAAATGGGTGAACTCCCGCCGCTGGAACGCTACAGTCTTGCCGAGTTCAAGATGACGGGGATTATCTGGGGCGGCTTCGGATACAACGCCATGCTCGAGGGCCCTGACGGCAAGGGGTATCTGGTGCGCGTCGGAACGGTGCTCGGTCCGAATAAAGGCGTGGTAAAAAAGATAACGCAGAGTACGATCGTGGTGGAAGAAAAATATAAATCCAGTATAGGCGAAACGGAACGCAGGGAAATCGTGATCGAGCTCCGGAAGAAACAGGAGGGGACGCAATGAAGCACACTCAACCGCATAAAGCAGGGTGGTTGATTATCCTCATCACTCTCATCGCAGCGCTCCAGGGATGCGCGGCAAGGGCGCCGGAAACATACGAGGAGGAAGAGGGGGGGGCTCCGGTCCATATCACGAAGATCGAACCGCGCGACGCTGAAGGAAAAACCGAGATTCAGATCGAGGGTTCAGCGCCCCTTCGGCAATATACCTCGTTCCAGCTCACCGACCCGCTCCGGCTGGTCGTCGATATTTCATCCGCGGATATCGGCGCTTTCAAGGACAAAATAGGCGTGAACAGCGGGGCGGTCATCGATATTACGCCCAGTCAGAAGGACAACATCGCGCGACTTGAGATCGCCCTTGCGCAGGCTGTTGACGCGAAAGTATCCCAGGCTGACGGCAGGCTTGTGGTCGAGGTCCCCAAGCCAGCCCCGGCGGAAGCGGCAAAAACCGCTCCCGAGGCGGCCGCCCCCGCGCCTCAACAGGAAGCTCCGAAGGAGGAAAAGGCAGAGGCCCCTCAGCCAACCGGGCCAGCTGCGACGGTTGTTTCCTCCGTACGGGCCTCTGCGGGGAAAGAGGGCGTGAAGGTGGTTATTACCGGAGACGGCGCCATGCGGCCGAATACCTTCATGGCGGAGGGCAAGAAGCTTGTCGTCGATATCCCGGGGGCGCGGAGCACGGTCAGGCCGAGCGTGATCCCGGTAAGAAAAGGCGGGCTTGTCAGGGTCCGCGTCGGACAGCATCCGGCGCCCGATCAGAAGGTCCGCGTGGTGCTGGACCTTGCCAAACCGCTCGAATACTCTGTTGTTCCCGAAGGCAATACGCTTATTATTGCAATGAGTCCGCTGACTTCGTCGAAGCCCGAGGT
>DASWAB010000415.1:0-2802 GCA_036391375.1 Nitrospirota bacterium | reverse complement strand
GCTCGTGGACAAGAACGTAAAGGCCCTCACCGATGCGGACCTTCAGTGGGCCGACTATGTGTTTTTAAGCGCCATGTCCATCCAGCGGAAATCGACCGAAGCCGTCATCGCCCGGTGCAAGGCGCTCGGGGTAAAAACGATTGCAGGCGGCCCCCTCTTCACGTCAATGCCCGAGGATTTCGGCGATGTTGACCACCTTGTGCTGAACGAGGCCGAGATCACGCTTCCGCTTTTCCTCGATGACCTGAAACAGGGAAAGGCGCAGCATATGTACAACTCTCCCCGGTGGGCCGCTGTCACCGCTTCTCCCGTGCCCCGCTTCGACCTGCTGGAGAAAAAGAAGTACGCCTCCATGAACGTCCAATATTCGCGCGGCTGCCCCTTTGACTGCGACTTCTGCAACATCACCGTGCTCTACGGCCGCGTGCCCCGCACGAAGAACGCGTCCCAGGTCGTCGCCGAATTCGACGCGCTCTACAGCTTAGGGTGGCGGGGTGGCGTGTTCATCGTGGACGACAATTTCATCGGGAACAAGGGCAAACTCAAGAGGGAAATTCTTCCGGCGATCATCGGGTGGATGGAGAAGAAAAAATATCCGTTCACGCTTTACACGGAGGTGTCCATCAACCTTTCCGACGATGAGGAACTGATGCGGCTCATGGTCAGGGCCGGCTTCGACCAGGTCTTCGTGGGCATTGAATCCCCCAACGAGGAAAGCCTGGCCGAATGCAGCAAGCTTCAGAACCGGAACCGCGACCTCATCGCCTGCGTAAGAAAAATCCAGACCGCCGGCATCGAAGTCCAGGCGGGATTTATCGTGGGGTTCGACAAGGACCCGGCCTCGATCTTCGAGCGTCTGATCGCCTTTATCCAGGAGAGCGGGATCGCCACCGCCATGGTGGGGCTTCTGAACGCCCCGCACGGCACCAAACTCTACAACCGCATGAAGCAGGAAGGAAGGCTTTTGCAGTCCGCGACCGGAGACAATACCGACTTCTCCATTAACTTCGTTCCGAAGATGGATTCCGACGCCTTGTTGTCCGGATACCGCACGATCCTCCGTACAATCTATTCGCCGAAGCATTACTACGCGCGGGTGAGGAGGTTCCTCAAAGAGTACCACCCCCCGCGCGTGAACGTGGTCCGGTTCCGCTTGAGCCATCTGAAGGCCGCGGTCAAGTCCATGGTCCGTCTCGGCATTATCGGCAGAGAGCGGTATCAGTACTGGAAGCTCGTGATCTGGTCCCTGTTCAGGCGGCCAAGGCTTTTCCCCGTCGCCATCACCCTCTCTATTTACGGGTTCCATTTCCGGAAGGTTTTCGCGAGCCACGAAAAAAAGCTCCTCGCCCCGCGGCGGTAAGGCCTTCCGTCCCGGCGCCGCAGGCCCGCGCTCTGTGCCCAAAAAGGAAACGCGGAGAGAAAACAGCTCTTTTCCTCTCCGCGTTTCCCTTCTCTTCCCGGCGCCCTCAGAAGCCGAACATCAGCACCTGGGACCTGCCCGTGTCTTTTTCCACGATCTGCAGCCTGAGCTGTCTTGCCGTTTTCGCCTCGGCCGGGAAAAAGATAAACCCGTACGAGAGGTTGTTGGGCTCGATTGATTTCGACGGCAGGGTCTTCCGCTGAAGGTCCGCAACGATGGCATGGCGCGCTTCGCCGGCCTCATATCCCTGGGAGCCGCCGATAACCGCTCCTCCGGCGCCGCCGACCGCCGCGCCCTTGCCGGCCGCCTCCCCCACATTTTGGCCACTCAGGATCCCGATCGCCGCTCCGATTGCCGCGCCCGCGGCCGCTCCGAGAAATCCGGAATGCGCGGCCTCGGAAAAGGTCTCTTTGGTCTGGGCGTATTTCGTCGCCCGCTCATACGCCAGGTCCCGGTTCAGCACCGGCCAGAGATTGCTCTGCCGGTCCTCGAGAAATGTCTGCGTACCGTTGATCTCCAGCGGATGTGGCCCCCGGTTGTCGATCACGACCTCGACCGGCAGCATCCCGGCGGCGATTATATCAAAGCCGAAATTTTCCTTCGCTTCCTTGGGATCGCTGTACGCACGCGCCCCGATCACGGCCCCCCACGCCTCCTGGCTGTTCGGGTATGCGCTTGGCAGCTTGAAGGGCAAGGGTTTTGTGACGTAGGCCGTGCTGCACGCAGTCGCGCCGGCCGCCAAAATGACGATGGCCCATATAGTAATTAATTTTCTCATGGCGCTCCTTTCTCCTCTGCTAAAATTCTAACGCTCCAGCGGAGCCGAGTCAAGAGCGCTCCTGCTGCGGCAAATCCCGTTTTTGCCCTTGACACCCGCCGGAGTTTTGGATATAGTGCTAAGTCTGAGTTTGTCTGGGGGATCGTCCAGTGGTAGGACGACAGGCTCTGAACCTGTTTACGGGGGTTCGAATCCTCCTCCCCCAACCATTCAGCTTCGAGTTCGGAGAAATTTCGGTTAGGTTTTCACTCCCAACTCCTGACGACGAATGTCTCATCAAACAGGTCCCATCGTCTAGCGGCCTAGGACGCTGGCCTCTCACGCCGGAGACACGGGTTCGATTCCCGTTGGGACCACCATTGGAACCCCCCAGGGAAGTCATCCGAGTACAAACAGAAAGTCCTCAGCCATAACTCAGGACCATTATTTTCAGGGTTCGTGAGGCCCTTTTTTCTTGACATGTCAAGAAATCTGTAATATTCTTCCGATATAAGGTGACACGCCCTAACAGGCGTGTGTTTAAAGGCAGGGAGGCAGGATATGAAGCGGAAGGTAGGGACACTTCTTGAGGAGAACGTGCTTCGCAAGGCAAAACGCAGGGCGG
>DASWAB010000414.1:0-22309 GCA_036391375.1 Nitrospirota bacterium | reverse complement strand
CATGCCGGTCTGGGTCTGCAAGGAAGACATGGAGCGGCTCGGCCTCAAAGAGGACCAGATGATCCAGGACGCCGAGGACATGGGCGCCGAACTCAAGACGAAATTCGTCTCCTATGCCGACATCCAGAAGGAAATGGAATCGGTGCAGCACGTGCTGTTCTTTTAACTTGAAGCCGCCTGGGCGGCGTTGCGGGTTTCAGAGGCATGACAGCGTTATGGATACAAATCTGAAAAATCATCTCACGGAAAAAAAATCCGCCATCCTGAAGCGGTGGTTCGACGCAGTCGCCGACACCTATGCGGACGATACGGCAAGTTTTTTAAAGAAGCAGAAGAACCAGTTCACGAACCCCGTAGGCTATACCCTTGCTGAGGGATTGGAGGGCCTCTTCAACGCGCTGCTCGGGGGGATGATTCCCGACGCCGAGAAGACCTTTCTCGACAGCATCATCAGGATCCGGGCCATCCAGGAGTTTGCTCCGTCCGAGGCGGTTCATTTCATCTTCCAGCTCAAGAAGGCGGTCCGGCAGGAGCTCGGGGCTGACCTCCTCCGGCAGCCGGGCATGACCGATGAACTGGCTGCCCTTGACTCAGCCATCGATGATCTGGCGCTTTTCTCGTTTGATATCTACATGAAGTGCCGGGAAAAGATCTATGACCTCAAGGCGAATGAAGCGAGAAACATGACCTTCAGGCTCTTGCAGCAGGCGAAGCTCATCGTCGACAACCAGGATTGAACGCGGGATCAAAGAGCTCCGGCGCTGCTAACCTTAAACGAAAAGAGGTAACGAAATGAGAGCGTTTATTTCCTTTGTCGCGGTATTGCTCCTTGTCCTGGTTGCCTACGCGGGAGTGGAGAGCGCTAACCTGAGATTTCTCTTCGGAGTCGTCATCCCCTATGCGGCCGTCGCCACCTTCGTTTTCGGCATGGTCGTCCGCGTCCTCAAATGGGGCAGTTCTCCCGTGCCGTTCCGGATCCCGACGACCTGCGGGCAGCAGAAATCTCTTCCGTGGATCAAGCAGGCAAAACTGGAAAACCCCTCCGGCATCCTGGGCGTTTGGGGAAGAATGGCGCTCGAGGTGCTCTTCTTCCGGTCGCTCTTCCGGAATCTGAAACTGCAGACGCATCAAGGGTCCCAGCTCGCCTATGGCGAGGCAAAATGGCTCTGGGCGGCGGGCATGGCGTTCCATTGGTCTTTCCTGTTGATCCTCCTGAGGCACCTGCGTTTCTTCACGGAGAAGGTGCTCATGCCCGTACAGATGCTCGAAGGCCTTGACAGCTTTCTCCAGATCGGCACCCCGCTCCTCTACCTGACCGACGTGGTCCTCCTGCTCGCCGTGCTGTATCTCTTCCTGCGGAGAATCAGCATCTCGCAGGTCCGCTACATCTCGCTGGTCGCGGATTACTTCCCGCTTTTTCTGATTCTGGGCATCGCCACCACCGGCGTGCTCATGAGATATTTCTACAAGACGGACCTCATCAGCGTGAAAGTGCTTGCCATGGGGCTGGTCAGTTTCAACCCGGACGCCGCAATGCTGAAGAACATCGGCGTTATCTTCTACCTTCATCTTTTTCTTCTGAGCACGCTGTTCGCCTACTTCCCCTTCAGCAAACTGGTGCATATGGGCGGCGTCTTCCTCTCCCCGACCCGGAACATGGCGAATAGCAACCGCATGAAGAGGCACATCAATCCCTGGAACTATCCGGTGCACGTCCACACTTACGAGGAGTATGAGAACGACTTCCGGGAAAAAATGAAAAAAGCCGGCCTGCCGGTAGAAAAGGAGTAATCATGGCGAAACTTCCGAAACCAGAAGAACTGTCCAAGATCGATTATGCGCCGCCCAGGACGTCGTGGATGGACACGCCGGTCGTGATCAAGGAGGGCATGTTCTGCCACGGTGCGAAGCAGAAAAGCCTCGATATCGTCGGTTTCCCGAACGCGCGGGATTGGCGGCCCGCCGATGCAGACTGGAAACTGCCCGAGAACTGGAAGGAGATCCTGCTCAAGGGCATTGCGGACCGGCTGAAAAAGTACCGTTCCTTCCGGCTCTTCATGGACATCTGCGTGCGGTGCGGCGCCTGCGCCGACAAATGCCACTTCTTTATCGGCACCGGCGATCCCAAAAACATGCCGGTGCTCAGGGCCGAACTCATCCGGTCGGTCTATCGCAAGGAGTTCACCCTGGCGGGCAAAATCTTCGGCAAGATGGCCGGCGCCCGCGAGCTTACGCTCGATGTGCTGAAGGAGTGGTGGTACTACTTCTTCCAGTGCACGGAGTGCCGCCGCTGCTCGGTCTTCTGCCCCTACGGCATCGACCAGGCGGAGATCACGATCATCGGCCGCGAGCTTCTGAACGAGCTCGGCCTCAATATCGACTGGATCGCGGGCCCCGCGTCTGCCTGCTACATGAAGGGAAACCACCTCGGCCTCGAGCCGCACACGATCGTCGGCAACCTCGAATACATGCTGGACGATATCGAGACGATCACCGGCAAACGGATCAAGCCGACCTTCAACCGGAAGGGCGCAGAAATCCTGTTCGTGACGCCGTCAGGCGACCTTTTCGCGGACCCCGGCACCTACACCTGCATGGGGTACCTCATGCTCTTCGAGGAACTGGGCCTTGATTATACCTGGAGCACCTACGCCTCGGAAGGCGGAAACTTCGGCTTCTTTACCACGAACGAGCTTGCGAAACGGCTCAACTCGAAGATCTACAACGAGGCAAAGCGGCTCGGCGTGAAGTGGATTCTGGGAGGCGAATGCGGCCATATGTGGCGCGTTCTGAACCAGTATATGGACACCTGGAACGGGCCTGCTGATTTCCTCGACGTGCCGAAGTCGCCGGTCACCGGGACGGTTTTCGAGAACGCCAAATCGACCAAGATGATCCATATCGCGGAATTTACCGCGGACCTGATCAGGAACAAAAAACTCAATCTCGATCCGAAGAGGAACGACCACATTGTCGCGACGTGGCACGATTCCTGTAACACGGCGCGCGGCATGGGCCTTCTCGAAGAGCCGCGCTATGTTCTCAGGAACGTGGTCAACCACTTCGTGGAAATGCCGGAAGACACGATCCGCGAGAAGACCTTCTGCTGCGGCAGCGGCTCCGGGCTCAATGCCTCGGAAGACATGGAGCTTCGCATGAAGGGCGGGTTCCCCCGCGCCAATGCCGTCAAGTTCGTGCGCGACCACTACGGCGTGAACCTGCTGGCCAATGTCTGCGCCATCGACCGCGCGTCGCTCCCGCCGCTCATGGATTACTGGGTGCCGGGCGTCAAGGTCGCCGGCCTCCACGAACTCGTGGCAAACGCCCTCGTGATGAAGGGCGAGAAGGAACGAACGACCGATCTGCGCGGCGAGCCGCTTCCCTCAGCCCAAGCGAAGGAGGAGAAAGCCTAATGAAGATCTATACCAAAGGGCCGGTTGGCCTCGTCATCCTGGTCTTTCTGGCGTTTGTCCTGTTCCCGTTCTACAACAACATCGGGAAGGTGAACGCCAAGCCCGATCCCAAGACGGACACGCCGGCGATCCAGGAGTGGGAAAAGCAGTACGGCAAGAAAGAGTGCGTGGAGTCCAAGGAGTTCATGCGGACGGAGCACATGCAGCTCCTGAACAGCTGGAGGGACGCCGTGGTGCGCGAGGGCTACCGCGGCTACCTCAGCGATACGAGCCATAAACGGTTCAACATGAGCCTGCAGAATGAATGCATGCATTGCCATTCAAACAAGAAAAAGTTCTGCGACGAGTGCCATAATTACATGGCCGTGAAACCCTACTGCTGGAACTGCCACATCGCCCCGAAGGAGGACGACAAATCATGAGCATGGATAGAAGAAATTTCCTGAAGATTGCCGGAATCTCCTCCATCCTGGGGCTCGGCGCCTCCGTGGCCTCGGCCACGCATAACATCTGGGTCAAAGGCATAACGCCTCCCCAGGTCGATCCGAACAAGGAGGCCCTTTCGGCGAAGCACTGGGCCATGGTGGTGGACATGAGCAAGTTCAGGACGGAGGATGATTTCCAGAAAACGATCAGCGCCTGCCATTCGGTCCATAATGTCCCGGATTTCAGAAATCCCGACGGCAGCGTCGATATCAAGGACGAGATCAAGTGGATCTGGAAGGCAAAGTACGAGAACGCCTTCCCGGACCAGGAAAATTCGTATATGGAAGAGTCGATCAAGGAGATGCCGTTCATGGTGCTCTGCAACCACTGCGAGAACGCTCCGTGCGTCCGCGTGTGCCCGACCAAGGCGACCTTCAAGCGCCTTGACGGCATCACGATGCAGGACATGCACCGCTGCATCGGCTGCCGGTTCTGCATGGCGGCGTGTCCGTACGGCGCCAGAAGCTTCAACTACCGCGACCCGCGCCCCTTCATCAAGAACGAGAACAAGGACTATCCTACGCGGATGAAGGGCGTTGTGGAAAAATGCACCTTCTGCACCGAGCGGCTTGCGGTCGGAAAACTGCCTGCCTGCGTCGAGGCGGCCCCGAAGGGCGGCATGGTCTTCGGCGATATCGCGGACAAGAACTCCGAGGTGCGGAAGATCGTCGAGACGCGCTACACGATCCGCCGCAAGGCGGAACTCGGGACCGGGCCGAGCGTCTACTATCTGATAGGAGGTAATGAGCATGCTTGAGAAAGCATTAGTCGGCAGTAAAAAATACTGGGCCTGGGTGTTCTTCCTGGGCCTGCTGATCGTATCGGGTGTCTACTATTACCTCCAGCAGTTCGAGTATGGTCTGGGCCTCACCGGCCTCTCCCGGGACGTGTCGTGGGGCCTCTACATCGGCCAGTTTACGTTCCTGGTCGGCGTCGCGGCATCGGCCGTGATGCTGGTGATCCCTCACTATCTGCACGATTATAAAAAGTTCACCAAGATCGTGATCCTGGGCGAGTTTCTCGCGATTTCGGCGGTCACCATGTGCATCCTTTTCATTTTCGTGGACATGGGCCAGCCCATGAGGATCATGAATGTGGTGCTGCACCCCACGCCGAATTCCGTCATGTTCTGGGACTTCGTGGTGCTCTCCGGGTACCTCATCCTGAACCTGCTGATCGGCTGGACCACGCTCTCCGCGGACCGCAAAGGCGTTCCCCCGCCGAAGTGGATCAAACCGTTCATCTACCTGTCCGTGCCCTGGGCTGTCAGCATCCACACGGTCACGGCGTTTTTGTACGCGGGTCTTCCCGGAAGGCATTTCTGGCTCAGCGCCGTCATGGCGGCCCGGTTCCTGGCCTCGGCCTTCGCCGGCGGCCCGGCACTCCTGATCATCCTTTCCCTGATCGTACGGAAGATAAGCAAGTTCGATCCCGGCAAGGAGGCGATCCGGACACTGGGGGAAATCGTAGCATATGCCATGTTCGCCAATGTATTTCTTCTCGGCCTGGAGTTCTTTACCGCCTTCTACAGCAACATCCCGGGCCATATGGAGTCCTTCAAGTATCTCTACGCCGGACTCGACGGGCACAATGAACTGGTATCCCTGCTGTGGACATCGAGCGTGTTCGCGGCGATCTCGCTCTTCATGCTGCTGATTCCGGGCTTGCGCAGGAACGAGACGACGCTCTCGTTTGCCTGCGTCATGCTGTTCATCTCGCTCTGGATCGACAAGGGCTTCGGCCTGATCATCGGCGGCTTCGTGCCGAACATGCTGAACCAGGTCAGGACCTACTGGCCCACCAGGCAGGAGTCGGTCATCACCCTCGGCGTCTGGGCCATCGGGTTTCTGATCCTTACTTTCTTGTACAAGATCGCGATCACGGTCAGGGAAGAAACGGCCGGCGTGGAGATTGAGCACTGATACCGGCGCTGGCAAACAGCGTTTTGCCGGGCGGTTTGTTGAAGTTGGACGGATATTTGTTTCACGGTTTCGCCATTTCTCTCTTGATTTTAGCTTCCCGGACGGGTAATATACTCCGTCTTTTGGAATTTTACTTTTACTGAAGGAGGAACCAGGCCCCATGTACATGGTAACCATCGACAAAGGCAAGTGCGACGGCGACGGCACCTGCGCGAACGTGTGTCCTCAGCAGGTGTTTAAGGTTGAGGGCGGCAAGGCAGATCCGGTGAACATGTCGGAGTGCATCAATTGCCTCACCTGCGTGGAGAACTGCCCGCAGCAGGCGATTACCGTCAACGAAATATAAGCGGTATTTTTCTCACATGAAAAAGGGGGCCGGTTGTAAACCGGTCCCCTTATTTTTTTCCATCAGCCCCTCAATAACGCATCGTTACGGACTGACATCCCGCCCGGCTTTTAAGCGCGTCGTCTCAAAACCTGTCTGCCGCCCGGAGTTGTCCGCAGGCCGCTGAAATGTCGCGCCCGCGGCTGCTCCGGACAACAGTTACGTATCCGTTGCTTACGAGGATGTCCCGCATGACGTAGGCCCGTCCCTCATCAGGGCGCTCGTAGGCACAGCCGGGGAAGGGATTAAAGAACAGAATATTGATCATGCAGGGAAGGCCCTGCAGTAATTCCATAAGACGCTTCGCGTCTTCCGGTGAATCGTTGATCCCCTTAAAAAGCGCAAATTCGATCGTCACGGTCCGGCCGGTTTTATCGCAATAATACCGCAGGGCCTGCAGCAGCCGCGCGATAGGGTACGTTCTGTTTACCGGCATGATGCCGTCCCGCACCTCGTCTGTGGTCGCGTTCAGCGATGCCGCGAGGCTCACGTCTATGCCGTCGTCCGCGAGTTTCTCGATCATGGGCGCCAGTCCGCACGTGGAAAGCGTCACCTTTCGGGGCGAGAACCCCATCCCGTTCCGTCCGGTGGCAATCGTGATGAACGATTTGACCGCTTCATAATTGCTGAGGGGCTCGCCCATGCCCATGAGAACGATATTGGTAATCTGCCTTTCGCCCGCCGCTTTCATCGCCGCAAAAAACTGGTTCACCATCTCGGAAACGGTCAGGTTTCGCACGAGCCCCTGGGAACCGGTGAGACAGAACCGGCAACCCGAGGCGCACCCTGCCTGCGATGATACGCACAGCGTGAGCCGCCCTCCCGGTCCGGGAATCAGCACTCCTTCAATCGTGTTGCCGTCTGCCAGACGATAAAGCAGCTTTTCCGTCCCATCGCCGGACGCGCTTCGCTGATCGATCGTAAGCCGTGAAATCGATGCATGCCGCTTCAGTTGCCCGCGGAACTCCCGGTTGATGTCCGCCATGGAGTCGAAATCTTCGGCTTTCCTGCGATACAGCCACACCGCCACACGGGTCCCCTGGCCGGGCCTCTGTCCCAGCGTCCCGGCGCAGAAGCGGTCGATTTCATCCGGGGTGAGGTTTTTGAGGTCTATGATCGTGTCGGAAGAACAGGTCATAAAGGAGCCTTTCCCTTTTCGACGACTGTACGTTGATTTTAATCCCTGCTTGCCTTCAATGCAAGCGGTTTGTGCGAAAATGCATTGACAGTATTACTTTAAACGTGATAAGTATTTCCGTATGAAAGCGTTGCTCCAAAGGGTTTCATCAGCCAACGTGTCAGTTAACGACGAGATCATGAGCGGGATCGGCAGGGGTTTGCTCGTGTTCCTTTGCGCGGTCAAGGGAGACATGGAGAAAGACCTTGATTATCTCGTAAAGAAGGTGTCCCAGCTTCGGATATTCGAAGACGATCAGGGCAAGATGAACCTCTCGGTCATGGATGTCAAAGGCTCTGTCCTCGTTGTTTCGCAGTTTACACTCGCGGCATCCACACGAAAAGGCAACCGGCCGTCCTTTGACAATGCTGAAGCGCCTGAACAGGCAAAGGCATGGTACGAGGCTTTTATCCGGCGCATGAAGGACGCTGGAATTCCGGTGCAGGCCGGAGTGTTCAGCGCGATGATGGAGGTATGGCTCGTAAATGACGGACCGGTGACCATCTGGATCGACTCGCGGGAGTCCTGATGCCATTCCCGCAGGTCAAGCGGGAACCCGGTTCTATCTGTTCTATCCTGAAGTGAAAAACCTATGCCGACCTCTATTCGCACGAGACTCCGAAACGCAGCTGCTCTTTTCTGTCTCGTCTTTCTCTCTCGTCTTTCTCTCTGGTTGCACTACCTCTTCTTCGAGCCGGGAAAACAGTTCGTTTACAATGCACAGGTAGAAGCACACGACATTTTTCTTGATACTGTTCAGGAGAAATCGTATAATGCGGTCTTATTGGAGAGCGCAGAGTACCTTCTCAACTCCGAAAAGCAAACACCCTCATGGCGGAAAAAAGCGGAAGCAAAAAACAAGTAATTTTTCTGGCGGTCCTGGTCCTGATCGTCGCCCTCGTTGCCGCAGGGTATATTCTCACGGCGAACAGCCCCGTGAAAAGCAACAAGATCATAGAGAGCGGCGACCGTGCGCCTGAGTTCCGCCTGCCGGGGCGGGACGGCAGAATGGTCAGCCTCTCGGATTTCCGCGGCAAGGTCGTGCTGGTCCATTTCTGGGCCACCTGGTGCCCATCGTGCGTGGAGGAGCTTCCGATACTCGACAAGCTTTACCGCGAGCCCTCATTGAAGAACCTTGTTCTGCTGGCGGTGAGCGTAGACGAGGACGGCGCTGATTCAGTGGCCCCCTTTATGCTCAGAAACAAGCTGAGCATGCCCGTGCTCTTTGATCCCGGGGGGGCGATCGCGAAGTTTTACGGGACATACAAATTGCCTGAAACGTACATCGTGGACCAGCAGGGCGTAGTGCGATACAAGGCGATCGGTCCGAAAGACTGGACAGACCCGCGAAATATAAAAATCCTTCAGGATATGCTGGGGGCCACATAAGCGGTCCCCGGGAGCATGCTATGTCGTCCGATCTCTTCATAACGATGATACTCTTGGTGATCGTGGTGCTCTCGGTCATCAGATTCAATCGCGGCATCGGCTGGGGCTGAGGCGCGGACCCCGGTCCTTTCTGTAGGAAGGATGAACATCCCCGCGGGAAATCAGGGGAGGAGAAAAACAGCAGCGCATCATGAAAAAGCTCCTGCTCGGGGGAGCCGGAGCCGTTGTCCTCGCCGCCCTGATTATTGTTTTCTGGCTCTCCCGGATGCTTTCCAATCTGCCTGACGTTTCCATTCTCAAACATTACCGTCCTGCCGCGGCAGCCGAGGTGCTTGACAAGGACGGGAATGTCCTTACGCAGTACTATGACCGCAAATTCCGGATCTGGGCGCCCATATCCGGCCTTCCTGATATCGTCATCGAGGCGGTGGTGATCGCCGAGGACGACACCTTCTTTGAACATAAAGGCGTCAATTACAAGGCGGCCTGGGACGCGCTCGTCCATGACATGCACAAGCACCGGTTCGCCCGCGGCGGGAGCACGATCACGCAGCAGATGATCAAGAATGTCTTCCTGTCCAAGGAAAAGACCATTACGCGCAAGGTGCGCGAGTACGTGCTGGCGAGGAAGGCCGAGGAGATCCTTTCCAAACGCAGGATTCTCGAGATTTACCTGAACGAGGTCGAGTGGGGGGAAAATATCTACGGCATCGAAGCCGCGAGCCGCTATTATTTCGCTAAACACGCGCAGGAACTTACCGCGGGCGAGGCGGCTCTCCTTGCCGGGATGCTTCCGAACCCGCGTTACTACAATCCCTTTAAACGTCCGGAAAAGGCCCGGCGCCGGCAGGAACAGGTGCTGTTCAATATGCACCAGGCGAAACTTCTGTCCGATGAGGAGTACAATGCCGCGCTGTCCCAGGTGGCGTTGCGCAAGGAGGGAAGCGACAGGTTTGATTTTTCGGCCCTCTCAGGCGGAAACGGCAGGCCGTGCTATCAGCACGCGCTGGAAGAGTCGCTTCTCGACATGTACGGCGAGCAAAAACTGTATCGCGGCGGGATGACAATTACGACGACGCTGGACAGGTCGCTCCAGGACGAACTGCGGCGCTTGGATGAGGGCCTTGGAGACAAGAAGCGCGACGTTCCCGAAAGGGTGCTGGTCGTGAAGCAGGGAGACGCGATCAGGGCGCTCGTTTGCGAATCGTCGCGCGAGCAGGAAGTCCGCGACCGGGTCGGTTCCCTCGTCCCCTTTTTCACCTCCGGATACGAGGTGAGCGCGGCCCCCCCCTCCTCGATCACCCGAGAACAGATCGTTCTGTCCGTCAGCAAGTAACCTTAAACCTTCCCCGGCCTCACGCCAGCGCCGCTTCGCGCAGCCGCACCGAGACCACCTTTGAGGCGCCGGGCTCCTCCATGGTGATGCCGTAGAGCGCGTCGGCCATTTCCATGGTCCGCTTGTTGTGCGTAATGGTGATGAACTGAGACCGGCCGCTCATCTCCCGGATGAGGCGCGTGAACCGCGTGACGTTCGCTTCATCGAGCGGCGCGTCGACCTCGTCGAGCATGCAGAAGGGGGAGGGCTTCACGAGGAAGGCCGCGAAGAGCAGGGCAATGGCCGTGAGCGCCCGTTCTCCGCCCGAAAGGAGTGTAATGCTCTGGAACTTCTTGCCGCGGGGCTGGGCGATGATCTCGATGCCGGATTCAAGGATGTCCGATTCATCCAGAAGCACCAACTCGGCCCTGCCGCCCTCGAAGAGGAGGGAGAAGACCTCCTTAAATTTTTCCTGGATGGTGCTGAACGCCTCGCTGAAGAGCTCCTTCGTCTCGCTGTCGAGCTTGGCGATGGTGGCCTTGAGGTTGTTGATCGACTCGTTGATGTCGTTTTGCTGGGCCGAGAGGAGATCGTAGCGTTCCTTGAGTTCGTTATACTCCTGAAGGGCATCGACGTTGATCGGCCCCATATCGTCGATCTTCCGGCGCAGCTCGTCGAGCCGGCCCTTTGACGCTTCGAGATCGATCTCGAACTGTCCGAGCTCCCGGACGACGGTCTCCAGCTCGGCATGGTAGGCGCTCCACATCCGGTCCTTCAGGTGCTCGATCTTCATGCGGAGCTCCGTGCGGGCGACTTCGCTCGCGGACAGGCGCTTCTGGGCCGCCTCGATGTCATGACGGGCCGACCGGGCCTGCTCCTCGGCGTCGTTGAGCGCCTGCGTCTTGGCGGCGTGCTCTTCCTGCTTCGAGACGAGGACCCGGCGCTCGGCTTCCAGTATTTCGACGTATCGTTTGATCTCGGTCTCGGCGTCCACGATGACGGATTCAAGCTCGCGCAGCTTTGCGGCAATCCCCGTGATTTCGGCCTCGCGCTTCGCGAGGCGTTCGACAAGCTCCTTTTCCGTATGAACGAGCGCGTCTCTGTTTCGGGAGGCCGCCGCCTGCTTTTCCTGAAGGGCGCTGATCTCCATTCTTATTTCCGTGATTGCGGCGCGCGCGAGGTCCAATTCTTCCTTTTTGCGCGAGAGCCCGGCTTGCAGCGACTCGACGTTCGCCTGGGCGTTTGTGTGCCCCTCCTCCAGCCCGCGCAGCGCCTCCGTTGCATGCTCAATGCCTGCATTGAGCTCCAGGCGCAGCGCCGTCCGCTCCGCCATCTCCGCTTCAATCGTTTTTGCGCGCTCGTGAGCGCGGGCCATTTCGGCCGCGATCGTCGCGCGGTCTTTTTCCCCGTTAATGAATTCGATCTCCAGGCGGTGGATCTGCTGTGAAAGATCCGCCTCGAGCTTTTTCCCGTTCTCGATGGCGGCGTCGATGGAGGACATGTCCGCCTCGAGCCGCGCTATCGTCACGGTGAGGTCCGCCACCTCGTGCTCGAGGTCCTTGATCTCGCGGCGCTTGGTAAGCATGCCGGCGCCCGCCGCTTCCACGGCGCCGCCGGTGACCGCGCCCCAGGGATCGACGATCTCGCCCGTGAGCGTTACAAGGGTCTTGTGCATGCCGTTCTTTTGCCACAGGGACAGGGCGGTGTCCATGGTGTCCACGACGATCACATCCCCCAGCAGGTAGTGGGCGACGCTGCCGTAGTTCTCCCTGCACCGGACGATGTCCAGCGCCGGGCCGATGACGCCTGCATGGCCGTTCTTTACGAAAGGCTCGGACCGGATCTCGCGCGGCGCCCGGGGGACGAAAGTGCTTCTTCCGCCGCTTTTCGTTTTCAGGTAGTCAATCGCTTTCAGGGAGTCGTTCTGGGAATCCACGACCACGTACTGGAGCCGGTCGCCGAGCACCGCCTCGATGGCCACCTCGTACTGCGGCGCCGTCTCGATCATGTCTGCCACGAGCCCGTGGATCGTGCCGAGACGCCCGTCGCCGGAGGCCTCTTTGCGCGCCGACATGACGGTCCGCACGCCCTTCTGGTAGCCTTCGAGGCTCTGCTCAAGCTCGATCAGGGAGCGAAGGCGCGAATTCTGGGCCGCGAGCCTGTTCTTCGCTTCATTGAGGGCGGTCTCGACCTTCTTCCTTTTTGCGAGCGCTTCATTGAGCCGTTCGGCGGCCGCGGCGCGCTCTTTCTCTGCCGCGTTTTTCCGGACGGCTGCTTCCTCGAGCTCGCGTTTTTTGGCCTCCACAAGCGCCGTCAGCTCCCGAAGCCGCTCCTCCACCGAGTCCTTTTCCATCCGGCCGCGGGCGTCCTGTTCTTCTATCTGCGAAATCCGCGATTGGAGGTTTGCTATTCTGCCCTTCTCCCCCGCCGCAGCGGTCATCGCGTTCATGATGCCGGCCCGGGTCTCTTCCAGCGACTGCTCTTTTTCCCGGAGCGCCTGCGAGAGGGATTCCAGGTGGCCCGTCCGGTCGCCGAGGACGGCATTCTTCTCATCGAGGGACGCCGCCAGGAGCTTTGCCTCTTCTTCGTATCCGCCCTTCTGCTCCGCCACCCGCGCCGTTTCCTGTATCAGATACTCCCGGTCTGCCTGATCGCGCGTCCGCTGTTCATTGAGCGAGGCGATCTGGCTCCGCGAAAGCTCGATTCTGTGTTCGGCGCGCCCGAGCGCCGTTTCGGTCTCGTGGAGCTTGTGCTGGAGCGAGGAGAGTTCGTGCTCTGCGGCAAGGGCGTCGGCGCGCGATTCCTCAATGGCCGCCTCAATTCTGGCGAGGGTTGTGTGCAGCTCCGTGACTTCGTTCTCCGCCTTTTTGAATTCCGCGGTCGCCGCGCTCCATGCAAGCCCGAGGTCCGAATATTCCACTGATGCAAGCCGGTAATCGAGGTCTTTCATCTCCGCGCGCAGCCGCTGGTAGCGCTCGGCTTTTTTCGCCTGACGGTCAAGGGAGTTGACCTGGCGCTTCACCTCGATGATGATGTCGTTCACCCGGAGCTGGTTCTGCTGCGTCGATTCAAGCTTGGAGAGCGCTTCCTGACGGCGGGCCTTGTATTTCATGACGCCCGCAGCCTCCTCGAACAAAAACCGGCGGTCCTGGGGCTTGGAGGAAAGGATATGGTCCACTTTTTCCTGCTCGATGATCGCGTGGATCCTCGAGCCCACGCCGGCGTCCATCATGAGATCGCGGATGTCTTTCAAACGGCAGGGGATCTTGTTGATGAGATATTCGCTCTCTCCCGAGCGGTAGAGTCTTCGCGTGACTTCGATTTCCTCGTAGTGGCCGAACTCGGACGACAGCGTGCCGCCGATGTTCGTGAGCCTCAGGTTCACTTCCGCCATGCCGAGGGGTTTGCGGTTCTCGCTTCCGTTGAAGATCACGTCTTCCATCTTGTCGCCGCGGAGGTGCTTTGCGCTTTGCTCGCCGAGCACCCAGCGGATGGCATCGGAGATGTTGCTCTTGCCGCATCCGTTCGGCCCGACCACCGCTGTAACGCCGGGTTGAAAGGTGACGGTGGTTTTGTCCGGGAAGGACTTAAATCCGATCATTTCAAGGGTCTTCAGTTGCATAGGTCTCCTTTGGGTGAAAAAGGCGAGAACTTGAAAATGTGAACGGTTTTTTATTTTAGGTTATAGCATAAGCCGCTGGAATTGTAAAGTAAAAACTAACAAGGGGAGGTATTGATACTCTGAGAATATACAACATATTGTGGTTTTTGACAAAATCAAATTTCGCGCAATTTCAGGCGTTCGAGCCCGATTTTCATGGGTATGATTACTACGGCGATATTGACCGCTGCCGCAACGGCAAAGGGGGCCACGATAGACGCCCATCCCGCCGCCGTAATCGCGCTGCCCGTGGCGAGGACGGAAAATATCCGATATACCGGCCAGGCCTCGAGCGCAAGGACGACGCCGATGAACATCATGGTTGCCAGCATGTACACGATGCCGCCGAAACCCGTGGGGATCTGGGCGGCATTTTCGTACTTGAACCTGGGGAAGACGGCGCCGAGTCCTACGCCGAGGGCAGTGATGCCGAAGGTCATCAGGAAAACGGTGACTACGCCGAGGACCATCATGAAGGGGGTGACTTTAAGGAGGGTGTTCGAGAGGACGATCAGGGTCTCTGCGAGCACGACGAGCGGGATCAGGCTGCTCCAGAATTTTGCCCAGAGAAAATCGCTTAGGGAGAGCGGGGCCGACCGGATGATCCAGAACGACGCGCCCTCGAGGCTCACAGCAGGGAAGACAAACCGCACCGCGACGGACGCGGTCACAAACCCCACCATGCCGAGGTTCAGAAAAGCGATGAGGTTCTGAAGAAAGAAGCTCGGCATGGCCGCGCGCTCGAGCGGCAGGAGCCTGAAGCTGTAGATATAAACGACCATGAGCGCGAAGAGCAGAAAGAGCTGGGACCACTGGGACGTGTCCCGGAAGAAGAACTTCGCGTCCTTCAGGACGATGGAGCGCATTTTCCCGCGAAACGGCAGGGAAACGAGGTTGAAGAAGGCAGCGGCCGCGCGCGACCGGGAGATCGCCGCCCTTTTCCCTTCCTGGGAGCGGGACCAGCCTGCATAGTAAATTTTTCCGCAGATCCATTCGCCGATGACGATGCACGCAAGCGCGGTGCTCCAGAGCATGGACAGGTAAAAAAGCGCTTCTCCCTGCGTCCTCCGCAGGAGGGGGGAGAGCGTTTCCGTCGCCCAGTGACTCGGCAAAAAGGGAGAGACCGGCGCCCGCATGGCCGTCAGGTACTGGACCAGCGAAGGGAACGCGTCAGGGTCCACGAGCCGTTCCGGCTTGAGTGCGCGGAACAGGATGTACAGGACCACGAAGAACAACAGGCCAAGGAGGACGATGACGTCCTTTGCCCGCCGCGCGGGAAAGGCGTTCACGAGCAGCATGGTCGTGATGATGCCGAGGCACGCCGGTATGATGAGGAAGGGGATGAGCGTGAGGATCAGGGCCGGGTAGTAAAAAATCGATGACTTGAACGCCGCGCCGAAGGCGAGGAAAACCGGCAGGCCGTAGATCAGCGTCATCCACGAGGAGTCCGCCAGGGTCTCGACGAGCTTCGAGAGATAGATGGTCTCGGTCTTAACCGGCGACGAGAGGAGGATGCCGAGATCCCCCGAGAGATAAAAGGTCGAGAGCGAGGTGACGACGTTGCTGAAGAGAAGGATGGAAAAGAACGTCAGCAGGACCATCGACAAAAGCCGCAGCGCCAGCAGGTCGCCGAGGCCCTCGATGGTCTTGAAGTACGTGAGGACCCTGTACGATACGCCGTACAGGAAGGCCCAGAAACCGAGGCCGAGCAGGCCGAGCGCCGCTGTCTTGAGCCCGTCGCCGGGCGCGAGGCGGGTGAGACGGTTTCTGATCGCGTGGTAGCGCGGGGTGAGGAGAAGAAGCATGTCAGAGCGCCTCGTCTCCGCCGGTCAGCTTCAAAAAGATCAGCTCCAGGCGGCTGTTTTCCATCCGGGCCATGCGGCCCAGGTCTTCGACGCTCCCTTCCGCGATGATCACGCCCTTATTGATGACGGCGACGCGAGTGCACATCTGCTCCACGATCTCGAGGGTATGGGTGGACATGAAGACCGTCACGCCTTGTGACGCAAGGTCCTTGAAAATGTCTTTGACGAGCCGCGCGCCGCGCGGGTCCAAACCGACCATAGGCTCGTCCACGATGATTGCTTTCGGACCGTGGAGCAGGGCGGAGGCCATGACGAGCCGCTGTTTCATGCCGTGGGAAAAGCTTTCGACCAGTTCGTTTTTCCACTCCGACAAGCTGAAGAGATCCAGCAGCTCGTCGATCCGTTTTCCCGGGTCTTTCATTTCGTAGAGGTTGCCGACGAAATGCAAAAATTCCGTTGCCGTAAGTTTCTCATACAGAAAGGGCCGGTCCGGAATGAAGCCGGAAATAATTTTTGCCCTGAGCGGTTCTTTCTGCACGTCGTGTCCCCCGATGAGGACGCTGCCGGCCGTGGGTTGAAGGAGGCCTGCCATCATCTTGATGGTCGTGGTCTTGCCCGCGCCATTGGGCCCGAGAAAGCCGAAGATTTCGCCCCGGGCCACCTCGAGGTTGATGCCGTTCACGGCGGCAAGCTTGCCGTAGGTCTTGGTGAGGTTGATGAGCCTGATCATAATTTTTGAGCCAATCTATTTGTACTCCAAAATCTTCACGTTCAGTTTTCCCACCAGTCTGACGATCTCTGCCTGCCGGTCGAGGTTGCCGGAGACGAAGCGGATGTGCGTCGCGTCCGCCGGGAATTGTCCGAATGTCGGATCGGCCGGCACCCAGCGGCCCAGCCAGACCTCGGGCCAGGCGTGGTAATAGAAACCGTTCTTCATGTAGACGATGCCCGCAGCCATGCGCGTGGGAATGCCTGCGGCCCGGGCCAGGGCCGTATAGAGCGTCGTGTGTTCGTTGCAGTCGCCTTCGCGCTGGTTCAGGACTTCGATAGCGCTGGGGATGCTCACGACCGGTTTTTTTGCCAGAGACGCATAGACCCAGTCGTTCAGCTTTTTTGCCGCTTCCCGCGCGTTTCTTTCCCCCGAAAGTATTTTCGCCGCCTGGTTGATGATCTTTTTGTCATCGCTCTGGATCAATGCCGTAGGCCGTAAATAATCGTTCAGTTCCTTCCGGCCGGCGGGCAGTAGATATGACGCGGGGATGTCTTCTGTGGCGATTTCGATGACGTCTCCCTTCAGCGTCTGCCGGTCTCCGTCGAGCTGAAAGCCTTGCAGCGAAACGCCCAGCAGCCGCGCGCGCAGGTATGTTGCCTGAAAGGAGTCTTTGATCGGGTCCGAAGGGATCATGGTGAGCGTGATGATATCAACCGCCGGTCCCCCTTTGTCGAGTTTTTTCGCCTCGGCTGCGCTTTCGCTCAAAAGCACGTATCCCAGGGGGCTCTCCTCCCTGATCGTTTCGCCGTCCTGCGTGACCCAGGAAATGCTCTCCATCCCCTGGAAAGACTCCTTGAGCTTGTAAATGGTCTTCTCCGCGCTGCCGACCTTGATGCGCTCCCTGGACTCGACCGCGATATTCGCTTCCTCCGTGCTCATGGTCGCCGGATTGAAAACGGGAAAGCGATACGTCTTCCCCGGCTCCAGCCCCCCGAGCAGGACGGCCGGCTTGATGCCGGGCGAGAGGTAGGGAGGGCCGGCGAGCGGGACGGTCTCGGTGCGCGTCCGGCCTCCGGTGTCGATGTCCAGGACGAGTTTGTTCCCGAGCACCGCGCCTTTGATTTTCATGACGGTCGTGTCCGACTGCATGGTAAAATCGAAGTACTTCAGAAGAAAATTTTTTGTCGCGTAGCTGTTGATGGCTGTTTTTACCCGCTGGAGCGAGCCGAGGACAAGGAGGTCAAGTTCGGATTCCTCGGAGAGGTGATAGGCCCCGGCTTCCGGAACGGTCCGGGTGTGGGCAAAACCGATCTTTTTCCCCTGTTGATAGATGCCGAACCATTCGTCGGTCGGCCGGACCCCCTCTTCGGTGACGACGTCAAGGGCAATGACCGGGGAGGGACGAAGGTAGGTCCGCTCGATGAGGAGCCCCATCATCACGAACCAGAAGAGAAGAATGACGGTACTGACGATTTTTTTAAGCATAATCGAATGTTCGCTCCCTGATGCGCCGCCGGACGATCGCCCCGGCATATTCCAGATATGGTAACCGTAAACAGCCTCCTTGTCAAATGCGGTCTTTTTCTTCCTGAAAAAATTCGCGGCTTGACATCATCTGAAAAAAAGCTTGCAATGGCCATGGGAAAAAGCGAAAATAGGCGTCATGCAAACCATGACGCTCAGACAAGAGGTCGCGCAGATGGTCATGCCGCGGATCAACGGCGAGGCGCTCGGGGATTCCCGTGTTCTCTCGCAGATCCATCCCCTGGTTCGTGAAGGCATCGGAGGATTTATCCTCTTCGGGGGGGACATCGAGCATACGCCGCAGTATCTCCGGGAGATCCAGTCGCTCGCCGCAATCCCGCTCCTGATCGCGTCCGACGTGGAGCGCGGCCTCGGTCAGCAGCTCGCAGGAGGCACGCGGTTTCCGAGCCAGCGGGCAGTGGCGTCCGCAGTGAACCGGCGCTCCAAAAAGGACGCAGCGCTGCTCGACAGGATGCTCGACGCCGTCAGGACCGAATCGCGCGCAGCAGGCATCCACGCGGTTTTTTCTCCGGTCGTGGATGTGAACAACAACCCGGATAATCCCATTATCTGCACAAGGGCCTTCGGCGAAGAGCCCGAAGCGGTCGAATGGTTCGGCTCGCGGTATATCAGGCGGCTTCAGAAACCGTCGGGCATGGGCAGGCTCGAGCTTCTGGCCTGCGCGAAGCACTTCCCCGGCCACGGCGACACGGACCAGGATTCCCATTCCGTGCTGCCCGTGATCCGCGCAGATCGGGCGCGGCTGAACCGCGTGGAGCTTCCGCCGTTCCGCGATGCCGTAAAAGACGGCGTGGGCATGGTCATGGTCGCGCATCTGCTGGTGCCGGCCCTCGAGCCGGAAAAACCCGCCACCTTCTCAAAGAAGATCATTACCGCCCTGCTGCGCGAAGGGATGGAGTTCGGGGGGCTCATCGTGTCAGACGCTCTCGATATGGGCGCGCTCAGCGGAACACATTCCGAAGGAGAGATCGCGGTGCGGGCCGTGGAAGCGGGCATGGATATCCTGCTTCACCCGAAGGACGCGCTGGCGACGATCGACGCGGTCGTCGCCGCCGTGGAGCAGGGCAGGCTGACGCGCCGGCGAATCACCGAGTCCGTGGAACGCATCCTGGCCACCAAGACGAAATTAGGGCTCTTCGAGGAACCCCGCAGGGAGCCCGCCCGGATCGATTACCGGAAAAACAGGCGCATCGCGCGGGAGCTGGCCCGGAAAGCGCTCCGCGTCGTATACGGCGAGAAAAAGCTGCTGCCGTTCCGCAGGAACAGCGGGGTGGCGTGCTTCATTCTTGACGACGACAATGACACGGAATCGGGAAACGTCCTGATCCGGGAAATGAAGGAACGCTTTCAGCATTTCTCGGTGCTGACCCTGACGCCGGATTCCGCTCCGCCCGAATCCTTGATCCGGGACAGCATCATAGCCGCGGAATATGTGGTTCTGGCCGTCTTTTCGAGGATATCCGCATCCAAGGGCCGCTCGGGTATCAGCGACCGGCTCCGAAAAACGGTCGCGGACATGCTCCACATGGCTGAAGCCGCCCAGGGAAAATCCATCCTAATATCGTTCGACAGCCCTTACGTTCTCGACCGCTTCAAGGAAGCCGACCTGCGCATCGCGGCCTACGACCGCATGGACGAGATGCAGCAGGCCGCCGCGGAGCTTTTCGGAGAGGGCGCAAAGGCCGGACGGCCCGGCGGGAAAAGATAGGAAGGCCGAAGCGCCGCGCCTGGCTGTTCATCCGCAAACGGGTGTGAGCATCGCAATGTACGGCAGATTCCGGTACTGCTCTCCGCAGTCCATGCCGTATCCCGCGACGAAGACGTCGGGAATTTCGAAACCCCGGTACGCGAGAGGGACTTCCACCGTGCGGCGCGACCGCTTGTCCAGCAGGACCGCCGCCTTGAGGCTTGCGGGGTTTCGCTCACTGAGCTTGTTGAAGAGATGATTCAAGGTCCAGCCGGTGTCGATGATCGCGTCCACCAGAAGCACGTTCTTTCCGGCGATGTCCGTTTCCAGGTCCTTCCTGATGATTATGTCCCTCGACGAAGTCATCGAGGCGCCGTAGCTTGCCGCCTGTATGAAATCGACGGTAACGGGCAGGGAAAGGCGCCGCAGCAAATCGGCGGTGAAGACCGCCGCGCCCTTCAGAATGCAGACAAGGACCAGTTCATTTCCCGCGTAATCGCCCGTAATGCGGCCGGCGAGCTCCCGCACTTTTTCCGCAATCGTCCGTTCGTCGAACAGTATTTCCTGCATGTTTTTTCCCTTCCACTCCTTCCGGTTCCTTGAAAAAGATACCGCACATTGTTAAAATTGTAAAGAGAGGACAAAAAGGGGAGGTGATTGCCGTGAAAAAGGAGGCATTGGTGGTGATTGATATGGTGAACGATTTTGTGCTTCCGGGTGCCCCGCTTGAGGTGCCTGAAACCCGCGCCGTAATTCCGGCCATCCGCCGTGAGATCGACCGGGCCCGCGCAGCGGGAAAGCCCATTGTGTACCTGTGCGATAATCATGCCCCTGACGACAAGGAGTTCAGAAAGTTCGGCTGGCCCGCCCATGCGGTACGAGGGACGAAGGGCGCCGAGGTCGTCGAGGAACTCAAGCCCGCGCCGAACGACGTGGTGATTGTGAAAGACACGTACTCGGGATTTTACGGCACCAGGCTCAATGAAGCGCTCGCAGTCCTGGGGGTGGATTCGCTCAGGCTCACGGGCTGCGTAACGCATATTTGCGTAATGTTCACCGCTGCGGATGCGGTCCTCCGCGACTATTCGGTTACCGTGGTCGAGGACGGCGTGGCGGGCATCTCCCGGGAAGACCACGAGGCTGCTCTCCGGATCATGAAGAACGTCATGGGGGCCAAAATCGTGAAATCCGGCGCGGAGGCGGAAACCAAAGAAGCGGCTTAAGAGAATCAGAGATCATTTCGCAATCCGCCCGTCCCGGAGGTTTGGCAAAGCCGGGGCAATCGCCGATGGGAAATCAAGAGGAGGCCCCATGTTCCTTACCGCTGATCCGAAAGAGATCCTCGAAGGCAGGATTACCGACGTCTATTTCGAACGCACGCTCGCGATCCTCAAGGCAAAAAATATCAACCCCATTGTAAAGGCGGAGTTCATCGCCAAGAGCCTGCCGAAGAACTGGCGCTGGGCGCTCTTTACCGGCATAGGCGAAGCGCTCGAGCTCATGACGCGCCTGAAGATAAAAGTCCGGGCCATGCGGGAGGGTTCGGTTTTCCATCCCTACGAGCCGGTGATGGAAATCGAGGGAAGCTATCAGGATTTCTGCGTCTATGAAACCGCGCTCCTGGGGCTTATCTGCCAGGCATCGGGGGTCTCGACGCAGGCCGGCCGGATGAAAAAGCTCGCGGGCGAGCGGCTGGTCATGAGCTTCGGCGCGCGCAGAATGCACCCCGTGCTTGCGCCCATGATCGAGCGGAACGCGTACGTGGGGGGGTGCGACGGCGTGGCCGTGGTCAAGTCGGGCGAGGTGATCGGCGAGGACCCTATGGGCACCATGCCGCATTCGCTCATTCTCTGCATGGGCTCGACCATTGAAGCGCTCAAGGCTTATGACGAAGTGCTCGACCCCAAGCTCAAGCGGGTGGCGCTGATCGACACGTTTCAGGACGAAAAATTCGAAGTCTTGAACGTGGCCGGGGCTTTGGGGCAGAAACTGTATGCGGTGCGCTTCGACACGCCGGGATCGCGGCGGGGGGATTTTTACCGCATCCTTGAAGAAGCGCGGTGGGAGCTTGAACTCAGGGGCTATGGCCATGTGAAGTTTTTCGTGAGCGGAGGCATTCACGAGGAAGATATCCCGGTCATTAATCCCGTTGTCCATGGCTATGGAATCGGCACGTCCATCAGCAATGCGCCGGTCGTTGATTTTGCGATGGACATCGTGGAAGTCGACGGCAAACCGCTGGCAAAGCGGGGGAAGTGGTCCGGGAGCAAGCGGGTGCTGGTCTGCGCGCTGTGCGGGGCGCGGGAGATTGCGCCCAACTACGGGGGCGAGGTGCCTTTGTGCTCCTGCGGGGGTATGTTCAACGATATCCTCGTTCCTACGCTTGATAACGGCAAGATGCTTGTCGAAGAAGCGCCGGCAGCGAGGATCAGGGACTTCGCGCTTCAACAGGTGAAAGATCTCGAGCTGTAAAATGCAGTTAACGTCGTAGCTGAAGGTTGAAAAATGCAGTTCCAACAGGGAGGTGATTATGCTGAAGAAACTTTTTCAAACGAATGATGACGCGGCGCTGTTGATACTCCGCGTTCTGCTGGGGGTCGTGTTTTTTCCCCATGGGATGCAAAAACTCTTCGGATGGTTCGGGGGGTACGGGTTCAGCGGCACGTTCGGATTTTTCACCGGTCCGATGGGAATACCGGCGGTTTTCGCAGTTCTGGCGATCCTCGCTGAGGGGCTGGGATGTCTGGGATTGATAACGGGGTTTCTTACCCGCCTGTCGGCCCTGGGCATTGGCGCAAACATGGTAGTGGCT
>DASWAB010000413.1:0-5076 GCA_036391375.1 Nitrospirota bacterium | reverse complement strand
GGACAAGTCCAAACGGAAGGAATTCCTGCGGAAGATCGGGTATAAACTGTAAGGAAAAACAGCCCTCGTAGAGACGCGGAGCGTCAGACAGGGGAATCATCGCTGTCGGCCGAAGTGCAAACGCACTCGTATCCGTCTGCTAACCCCGCAGGACAACGGGGAAAATAGGCTCCTCCGGAATGCCAGGGCCAGCCCGATCCTTTTTCTAAAAATTAGGACATTTCTACTTTGGCTTGACAATCCTAAAAAAGAGATTGCATATTTATTGAAAAAACAGTAAACTATCGTTATTCTTTGCAATAATTAATTTGCGTGTGCATCCGCCTGCCATCCTGTTCAAGCTCAACAGCGCGCATAAATCAAGGAGTTTCACCATGAAACGAACCCTTATCATCATCACAGTATGCGTTTTGACGTTTGTCGGCCCTGGCGTCCATGCCTCGGCAAAAAAGGACAATTCCGCGCCTGCGCCACAGACTCCACAGGCCGCGAAAACCGCCGGAGAGGACTCCATTCTCTCGGGGAAAGTAGTGGAAACCATGAATTCGGGCGGCTATACTTATGTCCGCCTGGAGAAAAACGGCAAAAAGACATGGGCCGCCATTCCGGCGGCGGAAGTTAAGGTCGGGCAGGAGCTTGCGCTTCAGCCAGGCATCGAGATGAACAACTTCACGAGCAAGACCCTCAACCGGTCGTTCGAGAGCATTATTTTTTCCGGCGGTCTCATGACGAAGGGAAAACCGGCTGCAGGCGGCGGTGACAGCAAACCGGGAGGTTCCCCCCATGGCGGCGTCACTCAGGCGGCGAAGGTTTCCGAAAAAATCAGCGTGGATAAGGCCGCAGGCCCCGACGCCTATACCGTGGGCGAAATCCATGAAAAAACCGCGGCCCTGAACGAGAAGACCGTCGTGGTCAGGGGGAAGGTCGTAAAGGTTTCCGAAGGCATCATGGGCAAGAACTGGTTTCACCTGCAGGACGGCACCGGCGATGCCAGCCGGGGAACTCACAAGCTGGTGGTGACATCCCAGGATCTCCCGGCGGTAGGCGATGTGGTGACCGTGAAGGGGACGATCTACAAAGACAAGGACTTCGGCGCCGGATATAAATACGCAGTGATCATGGAGAAGGGGGCTATTCAGCACTAACGGGGATATCAAGCCTTACATAGATGATAAGCCCCGTACCCCGGTACGGGGCTTTTTTTGTACCCTCATTCACATAGTTCTTTACTTTTTCTTTTCTATTGTGCATAATATTTTTCCCAATTCGCAAGGGAAAAACGCAAACGCCGCGGCGGAAGCGGCCTCGAAGGCGCTTTTGCCGACTGCGGCAAGGCGGGCATAAAGGAGGCAGGATGCTAAACGGATCAAAGAATGAGAAGCTGAACACCTGGGTAAAAGAGGTGGCCGACCTGTGCAAGCCCGACGCAATCCATTGGTGCGACGGATCAAAAGAGGAATACGACCGGCTGATGACGCTCATGCAGAAGCAGGGCGTGGCGATCCCGCTCAGGAAACGGCCCAACAGTTTCCTGTTTCGCACCGATCCCAGCGACGTGGCCCGCGTGGAGGACCGCACTTACATCAGCACACGCTCGCAGGATGAGGCCGGCCCCACGAACAACTGGGTCCATACGGACGAGCTCAAGAAGACCATGCGGGGGCTTTACCAGGGCTGCATGAAGGGCCGCACGATGTACGTCATCCCCTTCTCCATGGGGCCCATCGGCTCGCCCATTGCGAAAATCGGGGTCGAGATTTCGGACAGCCCCTACGTGGTCTGCAACATGCATATCATGACCCGGGTCAGCTCAAAGGTGCTCGACGTGCTCGGCGAAAGAGGCGAGTTCATCCCCTGCCTCCACTCTATCGGCGCGCCCCGCGAAAAAGAGCAGAAGGATCCGCTCTGGCCCTGCGCCCCCATCGAGAAGAAATACATCAGCCATTTCCCCGAGGAAAACCTTATCTGGTCCTACGGCTCCGGCTACGGCGGCAATGCGCTTCTCGGCAAGAAGTGTCTGGCGCTCCGGATCGCGTCGAACATGGCCAGGAAGGAAGGCTGGATGGCCGAGCACATGCTGATCCTGCGGCTCATCAGCCCCGAAGGAAAACGCTACCACATCGCCGCGGCATTCCCCTCGGCCTGCGGCAAAACGAACCTCGCCATGATGCAGCCGTCAATCAAGGGGTGGAAGTGCGAATGCATCGGCGACGATATCGCCTGGATGAAGGTCCGGGGCGACGGCAGGCTGCATGCAATCAACCCGGAGAGCGGCTTCTTCGGCGTCGCTCCCGGCACGTCCTACGACACGAACCCCATGGCCATGGACACCTTGAAAGAGAACATCATCTTCACGAACTGCGCGCTCACGGACGACGGTGATGTGTGGTGGGAGGGAATGACCGAGGAAACTCCCGCCCACGTGATCGACTGGAAAGGCCGCGACTGGCCCCCGGAAAGCCGCGAAGACGCCGCCCACCCGAACGCTAGATTCACCGCCCCCGCGTCGCAGTGTCCAGTCATCAGCCCGGACTGGGAAAACCCCGAGGGTGTGCCGATCGACATCTTCATCTTCGGCGGTCGCAGGAGCACGGTTGTTCCTCTTGTTGCGGAAGCCTATTCTTGGGATCACGGCGTGTTCATGGGAGCGACTGCGGCGTCGGAAACCACGTCCGCGAACATCGGCGCGGTCGGGAACCTCAGGCGCGACCCCTTTGCCATGAAGCCCTTCTGCGGCTACCACATGGGCGACTACTTCCATCACTGGCTCGCAATGGGCGACAAACTGGGCGCGAAGGCCCCGAGGATCTTTTACGTGAACTGGTTCCGCAAGAACAATGAAGGAAGGTTCCTGTGGCCCGGGTTCAGTGACAACAGTCGGGCTCTCAAGTGGATGTGCGACCGCGTCGACGGAAAGGTGGAGGCCAGGGAAACGCCGGTCGGTCTGATGCCGAAAGACGGAGACCTCGACCTCGCCGGGCTCGCACTGTCGCCGGCGAACCTGAAAGCGCTGATGGACGTTGACCTCGCGGCCTGGAGGGCCGAGGTCCCTGACATCGAGAAACACTTTGCCCTTTTCGGGAGTCGTTTGCCCGAGCGGCTCAGGAAACAGCTTGAGGAAATGAGAAAGCGGCTGGGGTAAGAGTTTTGATGATTCGTAAACGTCAAAATCTACCACTGAGGCACGGAGACCAGGTCTCTTTGCCTCAGTGGTAAAATCCGCTTTTTACAACCTGATGAATCGATGCAAAACCCCACCCAACAAAAAGCCCTCGTGAACGTCCTGGGCGTTGTGTACCTGCACACCAAAACCGAGGACGGAGGAGATCTGTACCTCACCCGGTTCGCGGAGCCCCACCAGGAGCATCTCGCTGTCAATAACTGGTACGAGGAAAGCTGGTTCACGAAGCAGCGAGTCAGGCTGCTGGGGACCAGCTCCGTGTATCGTGTCCCTACGAAGCCCATCAAGGGGACCAGCCTCGATCTGGTGGTCAAAAACTGCCGCGTCGGAGAAAACGTTCCGCTGAATACCCATACGCTGGAGGAATTCGTCAGCGCGGAATTCAACAGCCCCTGGGAGGAGTTCACCCTGGTCATGGAGATGGCCGATAAGCAGGTAGGACAGCGAATCGGCTGGGTCAGGGCGCAGCGCCCGCTCGCCATCTATGTGCCGCCGCAGAGGATGCAGTTCTGGCAAAGCGGACGGTCCCGGGCCAAGATCAACCGCATCCGCGCGCGCCATCCGGGCATCGACATCGATATCCTCAAGCAGTACAAGCTCATTTACGAATGGATCCGCGGCAAGAACCTGACCGAAATTTTCGAGCAGATCAGGATCGAACTCCCCGACATCGTCCATCATCTGCAGACCATGCAGAAGCAGGCGCTTGACGACCTCGCCAGAAAAGGGTACATCATGGCAGACATGAAGCCGGAGCACGTCATTATCGATGAAGAAGACTGCGAACGCATCGAGCGGATTGGCGGAAACGGGGACGCCGATGCGGCGCAGAAGCAAGTGGACACGATCTACCAGTTGTTGAGCGAGGGGAAGTATTCGGTGATCGACTATGAGCTGCTCTTTCGGACCCCCGAGCACGAAGACCGAGTCAAGGCGTCGAGGCGGCACTCGTACCTGGACGACATGAAAGACCGGCTCAACCCCATGCCGCTACCGTCGTACCTGAGCCGCACGGAGGTCTTCGGCGTTCCATACATCTTCGGCCGGGCGGAAAGCACCGGCGGCCGCATGTGGGTCGTGGGACGGAACGCGCGCCTGTTCGATTATTTTCTCCCGGAGCGCTGGCGGAAGACGCCCTCCCTGGGCCTGTCCGACTACAACGAAGTGTATTACACGGTCACCAAGGACAACATCCATCTGGTATGGGAAACGTCCAGGGTGGGCGAGATCCCGACGGACAGGAAATATACCGCGGAAGAGCTCGATAAGATCAGAGAGCGCGGGATCAACAGCCCGTTCGAGGAGTTTGCAATCGCAGAAGAGCTCAATCGCCAGGGCATACACACAGTCTACGTGCGCGCGATCTACGAGACCGGCAGCGCGAAGCTGGAGCCGTCCGTCGACCAGCGGAAATACGATTCTCACAGAACGATTCTGGACAGCGAGGGCAACCCGGTTTTGAACGCGGGCCATAACTACATAACGATTCGCGGCTATTACAACGGCCCCGACGAATGGGTCGCCGAACACGAGGGCGAACTGCTGACGCCGGTCGATCTGTCCAAGGCAATCCGGAAAAAAATCATCGATGAATCGCAAGGCAGGAACTATCTGCAAAAAACCATCGCGCGGCTGCGGGAAGCCGGCTATGACGGATCCCTGCTGAAAACAAACGATCTTCTTCTGGCCATCGACGCCAACGGCGGCATCATGAAAGACAAGTCCGGCGAGCCGGATGTCATCATCTGCAATTTTGAAGTGCTGTGGAAGAATTAAAATCCGGGAATAATCAAAACCATACGATTTACACATTTTATTGCAAAATATTGCTTTAAACTTTCCTGAGAACTATCGCGAGCATACCCTAAAAATACCCATTGCTGGGTATTGACTGT
>DASWAB010000412.1:0-4029 GCA_036391375.1 Nitrospirota bacterium | reverse complement strand
GCAGGAACCCGTGCGTCGCCGCGCAGGTGATGATCTCCACCTTGCCCAGGTCCTGAAATTTTTTGAACGCGCCAACCAGATTGCGGCCGTATTTTTCCTCGAAAACCTGCCGGGCGTCCGTGAACAGGTCCCGGTACATGTGGGCGATGGGGTTGAATTCGGGCTGGTGTTTGGTGCGCTCGATTTCCTTTTCGGAGAGTTCGATGAGCTTGCTGATGTGCCGCGCGTAGCGCTGCTGAAGGAGCGGGTCCGTGAGCATGGCGATGAGCGTCGGGGTGAGACTCATCGTGATACGGAAATCCACGCCGTCGTTCACGAGGCTGTCGAATACGTTAATGAGCGGGATGTAGGTCTCGGTGATCGCCTCGTACAGCCAGTCCTCTTCGAGGAATTGATCGTGCTCCGGGTGCCTCACATACGGCAGATGACTGTGCAGCACCAGCGCCAGATACCCTTTTTCCATCCCGCCCCCCCGCGCCCCTCCGCACGATTTTTCATCCGTACGCACGCGGGCATCCTTCCTTCTCTTCTTCATCCAGAAACCCTTCCTCATCAGGACAGGCAAGAACCGAAAACGTAACCACGACCTTCACGAATGGACCGAGCAAGACGAACGAAAGCCTGACTTTTTATCTTATTCGTCAAATTTGTTTCTACTGCTCTTCGTGGTAACGTTGAGATTTTCTTCGCCATTCCGGAAGATGTTAATTCTTCAGCAAACAAAAGAAAAGTCCATCCCGGACGGATGGACTTTCCTTACTCACCTGTATGACGCATATCATTTCAGGGCAACCGGAGGCGACGGCCTATTTCCGTCCGTGCCTGGTTCTCACTGGCGAGAAAAGACCCGGAGACGAGATCGCCATCGCCTGCATGCGCTGGCGCCTGCGCCGCATCATCTCCTTCTCCTGCACCCCGAGAGACGAACCTCGGAAGCCTTCCGAATAACCGTAAAGCTTCCAGAATTCCTCGTCCACGAGCATCCACTCCTCGTCGACCGTTTCAGACACGCCGTCGCGCGGCATGGTGACGTAATTTGAACGGGCAAGCGTCAGAAACCTTCCGCCGGCAGAAAGAAGCCCTATGTCCGCGCAGAAGGAATGGTTCGGCCTGCCGAAATCAAAATACCAGTTCCCTGCCCGGTCAAACACTTCCTGGTCGTAATAGCCGAGTGCGTTTCTCCCGTCGAACTGTACGCCCGTAATGTCGTAGATCCGGACACATAGTTTGCTGTCCCAGCCGAACCAGGCCTTCTCACGCTCCAGACGCGCGGGAGTTATCTCCCAGTAGGCGTATGCCACAAAAGGGTCCCGCGTCATGAGGGTGATTTTCTCTTCTCCGTATTCGCGCGTAAGCTCTCCCCCCGTCGCGGTCAATGCCTGAAGCGCGGGACCCGTGTAGTACTTCAGCTCGGCCACCCGCTCCTGCGCCATGAGCGGCTCCTCCACGCCGGGCGGCAGCTTCCACTCATGCACAGGCGTGGCCGTATGTGACGGTTTCTTTGCTTTCGCCGGTTTCGACGGCTTGCTTGCGCGCTCACGCAAGGGCGCAGCCGGCTTCTTTGCCTTCGCCTTGGCGGTCTTTCCGGGTTTTGAATTCGCCGTCTTTTTCAGGGGCGCTTTCTTTTTCTTCGCGTCCGCCAAAAGCGCGTTAACGATGTCGGTCTTCTTGGCTTCTACGGGCAACGTCACTTTCAACTTCCTGGCCAGGGCTTTGAGTTCACTGACTACCATGGAGAGCAATTCTGACTTTTTCATCTCAAACCCCCTTCCTGAAAATTTATTTGACCCCCGTTACGCCTAAACTATAGCATAATTTCGGGCAATGTCAAACCGAATCCTTTTGATAAATCTCCCTTTTGACAAATGCGAAAAATAATCTTACTATAAGGGCGTCATGAAAGTCCGCGTCGTGATAACAGGCATGGGACTGCTTACTCCGCTCGGGAACAGCGCGGCGGAGACATGGAAAAACCTTCTCAGCGGCGCACCCGGCGTCGGCAAGATCAGCAGGTTCGACGCATTGTCGTTCCCTTCCCGCATCGCGGGAGAGCTCAAAGGATTCGATCCGCGCGTGTTCATGACCGCGAAGGAGGCGCACCGGACCGACCCGTTCATCCAGTACGCGTTTGCGGCCGCGTTGATGGCTGCTGACGACGCCCGCCTTCCCCTCACTCCGCAGACCGCTCTCCGCACCGGCGTCCTTGTGGGGTCCGGCCGGGGCGGCGTATCGACCACGGAGAAAAACATGGCGGCCCTCCTGGGCAATGGTCCGAAGGCGGTCTCCCCTTTTTTCACGCCCATGTCGCTCGTAAGCATGGCCTCGGGATATATTGCCATGAAACTCGGCGTCAAAGGGCCGTGTCTCGGCGTCTCGACTGCCTGCGCGACAGGAACGCACGCCCTGGGAGAGGCCATGAAGATCATCCAGCGCGGCGACGCGGACGTGATGATCGCCGGCGGCTCCGAGGCCGCGATCACCCCGCTCGTCCTCGCCGGTTTTTGCCAGGCAAAGGCGCTTTCGCGTCGGAACAGCGAACCGGAAAAGGCCAGCAGGCCTTTTGACAGGGGCCGGGACGGATTCGTGCTCGCCGAAGGCGCAGGCGTCGTCGTGCTCGAGGAACTGGAGCGTGCGAAAAGACGCGGCGCCAGTATCTATGCGGAACTCGCGGGATATGGCCTCGCCTCGGATGCCTATCATTACATCCGGCCCGACTCCGGCGGCGACGGGTCCGCTCGCGCGATGTCGCTCGCGCTCGGCGATGCGGGTATATCGCCTGAAGAGATCGATTACCTGAATGCTCACGGCACTTCCACCGTGTCAAACGACAGCATTGAGACGCTTGCCGTCAAAAAAGTCTTCGGCCCGCACGCGTACAAAATCGCTGTGAGTTCCTCCAAATCCATGCTCGGCCACATGCTGGGCGCCGCAGGGGCGGTCGAGGCTGCCGTCACCGCCCTCACGTTGCGGGAGAATAGCATTCCGCCCACCATCAATTATGAGACCCCTGACCCCGCCTGCGACCTTGATTATGTCCCGAACCGCGCCAGGAAGACGGCCCTCCGCGCCGCTCTTTCCAACTCCCTCGGGTTCGGCGGGACAAACGCAGCGCTCGCGCTCAGAAAGTACAGCGGAAAATAACCGCCTCACCTTAAAAAAATTAATCTATCAATAAGCATTCCTTATTTGATTTAAAATTATAATTATTATATTATATTGCAATTAAAACTACTATTTTAAAATAGATTCTTTAATTTTCAATATGTTGCAATATAGACAAACAGACACACTCTTATATTCCAGAAAGGAGGCAAGTAAATGAGGTTTTTAAAGGCAGTAGCTGTTTCAGCAGTGTTCGCGCTGCCGCTTCTGATGTTATCTCCCTATCAGTCAGCGGCCGCCGAGGCAAAAGCAAAGAGCATCGACGAACTGGCAAAGAAGTATGATTCAACAGGCTGCAAGCAGTGTCACGAGCAAATTTACAACGAGTGGGAGCAGTCGATCCACTCCCGGTCCATCTTCGGCACCGGCAGGACCGCGGCGACCATACAGACAACGGTGACCGTGGGGCTCATGGGCTGGAAGTATTCTGGCGTGAAGAGGCCTGAGGACGTTCAGGTGAAACACCTGATGATCTGCGCCAAGTGCCATTTGCCGCAGCTTTCGGAGGCCACCGATGACGTCGCTAAGGAAATCGTGAAGAATGTGTTCGTCTACACCGATCCAAAGGCAAGCGACGATGCGCGAGAGAAGGCGATTGCAAAGCTTTCCGAGGTGAACATCAATTGCCTCGTCTGCCATCAGCGGAACGCCATCACGCACAAGTGGGCCGATGGGTTCCCGGAAAAAGACACCGTTTACGGATTCAAGGACGGCGCGCATATGGATCCCGCGCACCCCAAGATGAAGAAGAGCCCGATCATGGACGAGTCCATCCTGTGCGGCCAGTGCCATGGCCAGGGGCCGAACTTCGAGCTTGAGGAGCCCTCGCAGTGCGCCACGCTCTACGCGAGCTACAATATGGCTTAC
>DASWAB010000411.1:0-3442 GCA_036391375.1 Nitrospirota bacterium | reverse complement strand
CGCCCGTCTACCACCTGATGGGCATCCCGCACGATCTCATGACCCCGGTTTTCGCTGTGGCCCGGATCGCGGGCTGGACCAGCCACATCATTGAGGAAAAATTCGGGGAGGCGCAGGGAAAGCCAGCCCTCTATCGTCCGTCGTCGGAGTATATCGGCAGCTATTGCGGCAAGACCGGTTGCGTGTATGCTCCCGTGGAGAGCAGAAAATAGAGTTCGGAGTGCGGGGTTCGGACTTAATAATGACAGGTGATTGTAGTTTCGCTTTGCGCATTTCGCATTTGGCACTCGAAGGAGGGCGCGGATGGCAATCAAAAAAGCAGTCGTACCCAAACGGGGCAGAAAAAGGGAGGCAGGTCGTCCTGCAAAGAGACGTTCCGCGTCTTCCCGACAGGAGGTGAAAAAGATGAAAGTCAGTTCACTAAAATCATTTAAAGAACAACGGATGAAGATTCAGTCGATCAATCCTTACACCGAGCAGGTCGTTGCCGACTATCCGCTTCTGACGGAAAAAGAGTTGAACGAGGAAATCGCACTGTCCCGGCGCGCGTTCTCATCCTGGCGGAATTTTTCGGCCTTTGAGCGCGCGAATTACGTGAAGAAACTGGGCGAACACCTCCGGGCCGAGAAGCGGACGTACGCCGAGCTGATGACCAGGGAAATGGGCAAGCCGATCAGAGAATCGCTCGCCGAGATCGAGAAATGCGCGTGGCTCTGCGATTACTACGCCGAGAACGGGCCGAAGTTCCTGGAGCAGGAGCACATCAAGACCGAGGCGGCAAAGAGCTATGTATCGTTCGAGCCCCTGGGCGTCGTGCTCGCGATCATGCCGTGGAACTTCCCCTTCTGGCAGGCGTTCCGCTTCGGCATTCCCGCCGTCACCGCAGGAAACGTCGTTGTTTTAAAGCACGCATCCAACGTTCCCCAGACCGCGCTTTCCATCGAGGAGGCCTTCGAGAAGGCGGGGTTCCCTGATCACGTGTTCAAGACCGTGCTCATCGATGCAAAAGAAGCGATGAGGCTCGTCGAAGAAGACAAGGCCGATGCCGTCTCGCTGACGGGAAGCAACAGGGCAGGGGAGCAGGTCGGGGCTGTGGCCGGGAAGAAGATCAAAAAATTCGTGCTCGAGTTGGGCGGTTCGGACCCGTTCATCGTGCTCGACGATGCGGACATCGAGAAAGCCGCCAGGACTGCGGCCAACGCGCGGATGATCAACGCCGGCCAAAGCTGCATCGCGGCGAAACGGTTCATCGTCATGGACAAGGTGGCCGACGAATTCAAAAAGAGTTTCGTCTCCCGTCTCAGGGAACTCAAGATCGGCGACCCCATGGACGAGACCACTGATGTCGGGCCGGTCGCCCGCAAGGACATCCTTGACGGCCTGAATGCCCAACTGAAGGACGCGAAGGCGAAGGGCGCAGAGGTCGTGCAACTTGGCCATTCCAATAAAAAAGGGCTTTTCTTCGCGCCCGCGGTCGTCTATAATCCGAAGGAGAACATGAAGGTCATGACCGAGGAGGTCTTCGGCCCGATCGCGCCGGTCATCGTCGTGGAGGACGAGAATGAGGCGGTTCGGACAGCTAACAACACGGAATACGGGCTCGGCGCCTCGATCTGGAGCAGGGACCTGTCCCGCGCAGAGCGCCTCGCGTCGAAGATCGAGTCGGGATTCGTCGCGATCAACGACATGGTAAAATCGGATCCGCGGCTGCCTTTCGGCGGCGTGAAGAAGTCCGGCATCGGCAGGGAGCTGTCGCACTACGGGCTCAAGGAGTTCGTGAACATCAAGACGGTGGTAGTGAAAGAGTAGTTTTCACCACAGAGTCCGCAGAGAATAATTAATACAAACGCACTGAATATTGTGACAAAGTCGCTCACGTAACCTCATAAAATCAACGCGTTGTAAGCTTTGACTGGATCAAAATATTTCACGTTTGTATTAGTCACGCTCGATCACCTCAGTGACCGCTGTGTTCTCTGTGGTTAATTCTTTTTCCGGGAGAATTGATGAAGGCCTCCGACCTGTTCGTGAAACAGCTTGAGGAAGAAGGCGTCGAATACCTCTTCGGTCTGCCGGGAGAGGAAAACCTGGATTTTCTCGAATCCCTCCGCACGTCGAAAATCAAACTGATCGTCACGCGCCACGAACAAACGGCGGCGTTCATGGCGGCTACGTACGGCAGGCTGACGGGGAAGGCGGGGGTGTGCTTCTCGACGCTGGGACCGGGGGCGACGAACCTTGTGACGGGCGTGGCGCACGCGCAACTCATCGGCGCGCCGCTCGTCTCGATCTCGGGCCAGAAGGCGCTCCGGGAAAACCGGCAGGCAAGGTTTCAGCTCATCGACGTTGTGAGCATCATGCGGCCGGTCACCAAACAGTCGATTTCCATCGTCGATCCGGGCATGATCCCCACGATCCTTCGGAACGCCTTCAAGCTTGCGCAGGCCGAGCGGCCCGGCGCCGTGCACGTGGAACTTCCCGAGGACGTGGCCGCAAGCGAAACATCGGCCGCCATCCAGAAGCGGGGCTACATGCGAAGGTCGTCCGCCGACCGGGAAGTGATTGACAAGGCCGCCGCGATGATCAACGGGACGGAACATCCGCTTATCATGCTCTCGTCCGGCGCCAACCGGAAATTGATCACAAAGCAACTGGAACAGTTCATCAAAAAAACCGGGATTTACGCCGTGCACACGCAGATGGGTAAGGGCGTGCTCTCCGACGAGTCCGAGTACAGCATGTTTGCAACCGGCATCCACCGCCGCGACTACATCAACTGCGGCATCGATCGGGCGGACCTGATCATCACCATCGGCTACAACATCGTCGAATACCCCCCGTATCTCTGGAACAAGAACCTCGATAAGAAAATCATCAATATCGATTTCGTCGAAGCGGAATCGGACAAGTATTTTAACCCCGACATTGAAGTGGCAGGCGACATCGCGCTGTCGCTTCAATTGACCGGTGAGAAGGTCGTCCGCAGGAAGGACGGCTCGGTGTTCAAGTCGATGCGGGAATTTCTGAGCAGAAAGCTCGCTCTCGATTTCAAGAGGCAGTACCCTCCGACGCCCCAGGAAGTCGTCTGGCAGGTGCGCCAGACGCTGGAGCACGAAGACATCCTGACCCTCGACAACGGCATCTATAAATTATGGTTCGCGCGACTGTACAAGACCTATAGGCCCAACACCTTCCTCGTAGACAACGCGCTCGCTACCATGGGCGCGGGGATGCCCGCTGGCCTCGCCGCGAAGATGCTCCATCCCGACCGGAACGTGCTTGCCGTGGTGGGCGACGGCGGGTTCATGATGAACTCTCGGGAGATCGAAACGGCCCTCAGGTACAACATCCCGCTCGTGGTCTTGATCCTGAACGACAACGCCTACGGGTTCATCAAGTGGGAGCAGCAGAGCAAGGGGTTCCGGAGCTTCGGCCTGGATTA
>DASWAB010000410.1:0-4058 GCA_036391375.1 Nitrospirota bacterium | reverse complement strand
CAAACAGCAGGTCGGCACCGGGGACCGCAGCGAAAAAATCAGGACCTACAATTTCCCGCAAAGCCGCGTCACGGACCATCGCGTCGGCCTTTCGCTCTACAAGATCGACGCGGTCATGGACGGCGATATCGACGAGTTCGTTGATGCCCTGACGGCAGCGGACAATGCGGAGAGGCTGAAGAACCTGTGAGACTACTGCGGGAATGGCGAATGCGGAGTGATAATCAAAACATATTCCGAACTCCGCATTCCGCACTTCGCGCTTGGAACACGTGACCATCATCGAAGCGATAAATCACGCGGCGTCGCAGCTCAGTGCCGCCGGGATCTCCACCGCCCGCCTCGACGCAGAAGTTCTCCTCCGCCATGTCACAGGCAGAGACCGAAGCTGGCTTTTGGCCCATATGCGGGACGAGCTCGCGGATGAGCACCGCAAGGCATTTGAACGGACCATCGAACGCAGAGCGCGGCGCGAGCCGCTCCAATATATCGTCGGCATGCAGGAATTCTGGGGACTCGAATTCATCGTCACCCCGGACGTGCTGATCCCGAGGCCGGAGACGGAGTTGATCGTCGAGACCGCTTTGGGCAGCGCACAGGACAGGAACAAACCGCTTACGATCATGGATCTCTGCACCGGCTCGGGCTGCATCGCGGTCAGTCTCGCGAAAGAACTGCCGGCCGCCCGGATTTTTGCCACGGACAGATCGGAACAGGCGCTCGGCATCGCCCGCGACAATGCGCGCAGGCACGGCGTCTCTGATCGCATCCGCTTCCTGGCGGGCGATCTCTTCGAGCCGATAAGCGAGCTTGACATTGCGGGGCGGGCTGATATTATAGTGGCAAACCCGCCTTACGTGCCGTCGGGCGACGTCCAAACCCTCCCGCCGGAAGTCGGGAGCTTCGAACCCGGGCTTGCGCTCGTTGCGGGCCCTACGGGAATGGAGCTTCATGGCCGGATCATCGGCGCAGCGCCGCGCTTTTTGAAAACTCAGGGCTTGCTGATCATGGAGATGGGCATCGGCCAGGCGGAGAAACTTGTTCATACGATCCATGAGAATGGGGCTTTCGAAGAACCCCGCGTAGTAAAAGACCTGGCGGGAATCGAGCGGGTGATCGTAGCAAGAACAACATGACCCTTTACCACGAAGATGCGAAGAGCGCAGGGGTCACGAAGCGAGCAGGCCAAAACTCAAGGTTCAATAAAAAATAGGGGTAGGCAGAAGGCCATGATTTTATCCTCATTTTGACTTTTGCATCCTGCATTTTGCAGTTGTCATCCTCAGTGTCTTAGCGCCTTTGTGGTGAATATATTTATGAAATCCATCGTCATCAACGGCGGCAGAAAACTTTCGGGAGAAGTTTCCATCAGCGGCGCGAAGAACGCGGCGCTTCCGATCATGGCGGCATCGCTTTTGTGCGAAGGCGAGCACCGGATCGCCAATGTCCCGTCCCTCGTCGATGTCAAGACGCTGGCAAAAATCATCAGGAACATGGGCGTCACGGTAGAGCTGACGGACCACGCCGCCATCATCGACTCGTCAAGACTGTCAACGCCCGAAGCCCCGTATGATCTGGTGCGGACCATGCGCGCGTCGGTGCTTGTTTTGGGGCCGCTCGTCGCCCGCTTCGGCAAGGCCCGCGTGTCCCTTCCCGGCGGCTGCGCCATCGGCGCGAGGCCGGTGAACCTCCATATCGATGGCCTCCGGAAAATGGGGGCCGACGTCGATATCGAACATGGATACGTCGTCGCCAGCGCGAAGCGCCTCAGAGGCGCACGGATATACTTCGACATCGTCACGGTCACCGGCACGGAAAACCTCATGATGGCCGCTTCCCTGGCCGACGCAGAGACCATCCTCGAGAACGCTGCCCGGGAGCCGGAAGTCGTGGACCTGGCCCAGGCCCTCATCGGGATGGGCGCGATGATCGAGGGCGCGGGGACCGACGTCATCAGGATCAACGGGGTCGAGCGGCTCAGGCCCATGAATTACACGGTTCTTCCGGACCGGATCGAGACAGGCACTTTCGTGATCGCGGCGGCCATAACCGGCGGAAACGTCTTGATCAGGAGATGCAACCCCGCCCATCTCGACGCGCTCCTCGCAAAGGTAAGCGAGGCGGGAGCGCAGGTCCGGACGGACGGCAATTCGATACGTGTCGAAGGGAGCGGTCAGGTTAATCCCGTAAGCATTAAAACGCTCCCCTACCCCGGGTTTCCCACGGATATGCAGGCGCAATTCATGAGCCTGATGGCCCTTGCGGAAGGGACAAGCGTGATCAATGAAACGATCTTCGAAAACCGGTTCACGCATGTCGCGGAGCTCAGGCGCATGGGCGCCGACATCGTCATCGAAGGGCGGAGCGCGGTCGTGAAGGGCGTTCCAAAGCTTTCCGGCGCGCCGGTCATGGCCACGGACCTTCGCGCGAGCGCCTCGCTCATCCTCGCAGGCCTCGCAGCGGAAGGGAAGACCGTGGTGTCGCGCATCTACCATCTCGACCGGGGATACGAGGATATTGAGGAAAAGCTTTTGGGGTTGGGTGCGGATATCGAAAGAATCTGACACTGAAAAGCGATGCCTATTTTGCCGCCATTCCACGTATTGAAGAGATATTAATGAAAAGCAATGCTTCGTTTTTATTCGTGAAAATTCGCATCAATTCGTGGCCAACATAAGAGGTCTTATGAAAATCATCGACTCGCAGCAGAAAGACATCGCCGCTGAGCTCAAGCGCATCGTCAACCGCGGAGAGACCGCGACGGAGGAGGTCGCCGCGGCGGTGAAGGAAGTTGTCGAGCGCGTGCGCAAACAGGGCGACCCCGCCGTGCTTGAGTACACCCAGAAGTTCGACAAGGCGCAGTTCACGATTAAGGACATCAAGGTGTCGCCGGAGGAAATCAAGGACGCCTACTCGCGGGTCGAGGCGAAAAAGGTGGACGCGCTCAGGCTCGCGGCGCAGAACATCCGCGCCTTCCACGAGAAGCAGAAGATAAGCTCCTGGGTCAGCCAGGAGGCGGCGGGCGTGATCCTCGGCCAGCTCGCCCGTCCGATCCGGAGCGTCGGCATCTACGTGCCGGGAGGCAAGGCATGCTACCCTTCGTCCGTCCTGATGAACGTCATTCCCGCAAAGGTGGCGGGGGTCGAGCAGCTCGTGATGTGTTCTCCCGTGCCGGGCGGCAACCTGAACCCGTACATCCTCGTCGCCGCGGACATCGCCGGGGTAAGCGAAATCTACAAGATCGGCGGCGCGCAGGCAGTGGCGGCCATGGCCTACGGGACCGCCACGATCCCGAAGGTCGACAAGATCGTCGGTCCCGGCAATATTTACGTGGCGACGGCAAAGAGATATGTCTTCGGCCAGGTGGACATCGACATGATCGCGGGGCCGAGCGAAATCCTGATCATCGCGGACCATTCGGCGGACCCTGCCTTCGTCGCCTCCGACCTGCTCTCCCAGGCCGAACACGATGAGCTCGCCTCTCCTATTCTCGTCACGACTTCCCGCGAGCTCGCGGAAAAAGTGGACGCCGAGATTGAGCGTCAGCTCGCAAACCTCGCCCGGAAGGAAATCGCGCGCAAGGCCCTCGATCGCTTCGGCGCAATCGTCCTGACCGCCAATTTAGGACAGGCCGCCGATGTCTCGAATTCCATCGCGCCCGAACACCTCGAACTCGCGGTCGAAAAACCCTTCGAGCTTCTTGCGCTGATCAAGAACGCGGGAGCGATCTTCCTCGGCCACTACACGCCCGAGTCCATCGGCGACTATATCGCGGGGCCGAATCATGTGCTCCCCACCGGGGGGACGGCCCGGTTCTTTTCCCCCTTGTCAACGGACAGTTTCATGAAAAAGTCCAGTTTGATCTTTTACACGCGGGAAGGCCTGGACAAGGTTGGTGAGGCCGTGATGCAGATCGCGGACGTCGAGGGGCTCGAGGCCCACGGCAATACGATCAAAGTGAGGATGGGGAAAAGATAGTTTTGCCGCAGAGGGCATGGAGGACACAAAGAAAAAATTCCAGATCATTAATTAAGGAGACATCATGCCTAAAAAATCAA
>DASWAB010000409.1:0-2570 GCA_036391375.1 Nitrospirota bacterium | reverse complement strand
ACATCTCCCGGAAGGTCGAGGAAATCATCACGCGGGAATTTGCGGACATCAACGCGTTCTGCAGGGATTTGAGCGAAGGGAAGTATCCGGTGTGCTGAATAACAATGGTAGTGTAATGGAGAAGACGGTCATGCCTCCAACCCTTTCAGAAATGCGATGAAGATAGATTCCTGTTCATTCGGACATATCGTGATCGGCGGGCATTCGTACAACGTCGGACGTTATCATCTACCATGACCGCGTGGATGCATCGTGGTGGAGGAAAGAAGGACATCGCCTTGATCCGGTGGAACTCGCCGAAGCCCTGAAGTCGCAACCGGATGTCCTCATCATCGGAACAGGGTACGCGGGTGTCATGAGAGTGCCGAAAGAGACAATGGCAAGGTTGTGCTCTGAGAGACGAACGCTAATATGTAGACCGAGAGACCCTGAAAGGACCAAACAGAAAAGGAGCCAGCCGGTATCGGTTGACTCCTTGTTTACGCCTTGAATGGAGCGGGTGGCGGGACTCGAACCCGTGACCCCAACCTTGGCAAGGTTGTGCTCTACCAACTGAGCTACACCCGCGATAAGTTTCCGCCGTTAGACCTCGCAAATATAACAAAGTGACCTATCCTTGTCAACAGAAAAGTATCCTTGACGCTCAGTGCGGCAGATTGACAATTCCGAAAAATCACGATATAGATGTTAGCAATTCCCTTGAAAGGAGACGGCCCCATGAAATGAATCGCCGCGGTATCGGTCATACTGTTGCTTATTGTTTCAGCCGCATTGGCTGGAGCAGCGGACAAGAGCAAGGTTTACTACGTCTGTAATTGCAAGGACGACTGCGCATGCAGCACGATAGCCAGGGAACCCGGCAAATGCGCGTGCGGCAAGGAAATGAGGCGCGTCATTTGACCCGTTTGCCAAAACCAAAGCCCCCGCGCGGAGCGGGGGCTTTTTCTTTTATTTCATGGCATCGGACACCTTGCCTACCATCCTGGCCGTAGGGGTGAGGGTGATATCTCCTTCTTTCCTCCACTGCGCCGGACAGGCCTCCGCCGGATTCTGCGCCAGGTGGATGTTCGCGCTGATTTTTCTCAGCAACTCATCCACGTTCCGGCCGAGGTTGTAGAAGTTCACTTCCGCGTTCAGCAGCGTCCCCTCGGGGTTGATGATGAAAGCGCCCCGCAGGGCGAGCCCCGATTCCTCGTCGTACACTCCGAACGTCCTGGCGAGTTTTCCCGTCGGGTCGGATCCCATCGGATATTTCACCTGTGCGAGCATCTTCTCGTCCTGCCGCCACGCGAGGTGCACGAATTTCGTGTCCCGGCTCACGGTGACCACCTCCGCGTTCAGCTTTGTGAATTCCTCGTACCGCTCCGCCAGAGCGGCGAATTCCGTGGCTCAGACGAATGTGAAGTCCGCGGGATAAAAAAACAGGACCGTCCATTTTTTTTCACGCATGAGTTTTTCGAGGCTGATTTCCCCGAAGTCCCCCTGCGTGGGCTCGTAGGTCTCGATCTTGAAACCAGGCGCTTTTTGGCCGACCTGAATGCCGCAAGCTGTCTCTCCCATGGCAACCCTCCTGTGAAGATAATCTGTCACGACCGCGACTGTTTTAAGTATAGCAGGGGAAAAGAGGGGCAGGAGGGCCGGATTATCCCGCACGTTGGCGTCTATTCAACTGGCGTCACGATCGCCATGACCACGAGGTTCTCGCCCCGGTCTGCAGCAAACCCGTGAGGGACGTTGGGGTCGCAGAGGATGCAGGTCATTTCATCCGCTTCGACCTTCTCATCGCCGACGGTAAACGTGCCTCTGCCCTGGACGCAGTACATCATGAGACGGAGCGGCGCCTTGTGCGGGTCCAGTTTCTGGCCGGCGCTCAGGCACATGAGGGCGATGCGCATTTCAGGCTTGTCCGAAAGCATCTCGCGCGAGATGCGGTCGGAGTTGAATTTGATGAGCTTCTTGAGGGAGAGTATTTCCATGGCGGCTCCTTTCTTCGGGGCATCTTTCACTCTGATAAAAAGTATAGCGCGAAAAGAACAGCGGCGCCATGACGCGCATCATACGATTCTATTCCTTCCCGCCGGATATGATCCTGTGCGCCGGATCGCCCGGCGCCTTTAATGTTCCGCGCCGGGTTACCACCATCTCCAGAGCGCGATGTCCAGGACGATCACGAAGACGAGCGCGAGGTTCAGGTATGCGAAGAAGTAGAAGAGGCGCTCATGGAACGGCCGAATGAGCTTCTCTCCGGAGGCGAGCAGTTTGCCAACCCGGGGCAGGGCGAGGACTTTGTCCTCCCCGTGGGGGGCGTTCTTGAGCATGTCCGTAAGGTCATTTCCCGCGGCGTGCTTCATCACGTGCATGCCGTTCTTCCAGAGCCTGCTTCCGGTCGCGTCGAAGATAACTCCCTTGTAAGCGATATACGCGGGCCGTCCTTCCTTGCCGTCGAACTGGCAAAGGCCGTCGATTGTGCAGGCGCCTCCGTTCAGCGGGGTGGTGAGGGATCTCTGTTTCCTCAGTTTCGGGCCGATGAAAAAGGTCACGATGAGGGCGCTTGAGAACATGATCAAAAA
>DASWAB010000408.1:0-5556 GCA_036391375.1 Nitrospirota bacterium | reverse complement strand
TCCTGCTCGATCCTGCGCCTTCCGAAACCACGGAGCCTGATTCTGCTCAAGGCCCATTGACGGGCGAAGGCGCCGTCGTTTACATACCCAAGCCGTATAAGATGGGCGATGACCGATTCGATAACGGCAGCATCAAATTCTTTGGTCCGGAGCTTTTGAATGACCTCTTCACGGCTTCGCTGCCGATAGGTAAGAAAACGATATGCCGCGTTCTTCGCGCGGTTGAGTTTTTTCTCCTCGCTCCGTGTTGGATCCTCTTTTTTAATTCCGGATTCCGCACTCGGCATTCCACACTGCCCTTATTTGTCCCCGAACCGGTCGATCTTGAAATCCGAATCGTGCGATCCCCCGGTATATTCCCGGGCCTCCGGTTCATTAGTGGTTTTTGGAGCCATCGTGCGGGCCGCCGGCGCCGGCCGCGGGGAACCGCCGATCGATCCCTTCAGAGCGCCGCCTGCCTTGCGCTTTTCCTCATCCTCCTCTGCGAGATCGCTCGTAGACTGGATGCCCTTGACCTTGAGGGCGAAATCGTCTGGATTGCTCGCCGTCAGAAGGGCCTCATCGTAGGTAATCAGACCCTTTTTATAGAGGGCGAGGAGCGACTGATCGAAGGTCTGCATTCCGTAGTGCACCTGGCCTCCGGCGATGATGGCGGGGATCTGGCGGGTCTTGGCATCGTCGATGATGGCTTCCCGAACGGACAACGTTCCCAGCATGATCTCCACGGCGGGCACGCGGCCGGCGCCGTCCGCGCGGGCGACGAGCCGCTGCGAGACAATGCCCTTGACCACCGAGGCAAACTGCATGCGCACCTGCTTCTGTTGATAGGGCGGGAACACGGTAATAACGCGGTTGATCGTCTCGGCCGCGTCCAGGGTGTGGAGGGTGGAGAGCACCAGGTGGCCGGTCTCCGCGGCGGTCAGCGCGGTGGAAATGGTCTCGAAATCGCGCATTTCGCCCACGAGAATCACGTCCGGGTCCTGCCGGAGCGAGCTTCGCAGGGCTTCGCTGAAACTGAAGGTATCGGACCCGATCTCACGCTGGTTCACAATGCTCTTTTTGTCGCGGTGCAGGAACTCGATCGGGTCTTCGATGGTAACGATGTTCGCCGTACGGGTCGTGTTGATGTAATCGATCATGGCCGCAAGGGTCGTTGACTTGCCGCTTCCCGTGGTGCCGGTGACGAGAATGAGGCCCCGCTGTTCGCCCGCGACCTTCTGAAGCACAGGCGGGAGCATCAAGTCTTCAAAAGACAATATCTTGGCCGGGACCTGGCGGAACACCATGCCGACGCTCCCGCGCTGATGGAACACGTTTACGCGGAAGCGCCCCAGCCCCGGGACCGCGTAGGCCATGTCGAGTTCGTTCTTCTCCTTGAACTTGGTCTTCTGCATGGGGTTCATGATGCTGAGCGCGGTGTTCAGGGCGTCATCCTGGGTCGTGCGCTTTTCGGTTTCGAGCGACACGAGCCGTCCATCGATCCGGAGGATCGGGGGAACCCCGACCTTCACGTGAAGGTCGGATGCCCGTTTTTCAAAGGTCAACTTAAGCAGCTCGTTCAAATTCATTTAAGCCTCCGCGTATTTTTCGGATTTCTGCCCTTTCGGGGACTTGCCACCCCGTTCAACAGCGGCGGTTTCCTTCTCTTTTTCTTTTGCGGGCGCCGCATCGGCGGCCCCGGGGACGCCGGTGACCGGAAGCCCGGCCGCCTGCCTCACCCTGACCTCGATCTCCGTGGCCATCTCCGGGTGGTCATGCAGGAATTGCTTCACATTCTCCCTGCCCTGGCCGATCCGCGTGCCGTTATAGGAGAACCACGCGCCGCTCTTCTCGATGATGTTCTTCTCGACACCCATGTCGATGATTTCGCCGAGCTTCGATACGCCTTCGTTGAACATTATATCAAATTCGGCCGCGCGGAAGGGCGGCGCGATCTTGTTTTTCACGACCTTCACCTTCACCCTCCCACCGGTCACCTCCTCGCCTTCCTTGATGGCCGAGACCCTGCGGATGTCGAGCCGCACCGAGGCGTAGAACTTGAGCGCGTTGCCGCCGGTGGTGGTCTCGGGGTTCCCGAACATCACGCCGATCTTCATGCGGATCTGGTTGATGAAGATGAGCGTCGTATTGGACTTGCTGATGGCCCCCGTGAGCTTGCGCAGAGCCTGGCTCATGAGCCGCGCCTGGAGCCCCATGTGCGCGTCGCCCATCTCGCCCTCGATCTCCGCGCGCGGCGTGAGCGCCGCCACGGAGTCGACCACGATCACGTCGATGGCGCCGCTCCTGACGAGCGTCTCGGTGATTTCGAGCGCCTGCTCTCCGGTGTCAGGCTGGGAGATGAGGAGGTCATCGGTGCGCACGCCGAGCTTTCGCGCATAGGCCACGTCGAGGGCGTGTTCGGCGTCGATGAAGGCCGCCTGACCGCCCGCTTTCTGCGCCTCGGCGATGATATGGAGGGCCAGCGTGGTCTTGCCCGACGACTCGGGACCGTAGACTTCGATGATCCTGCCGCGCGGGACGCCCCCGATCCCCAATGCTATGTCCAGGCCGAGCGATCCGGTCGAGATCGCGGGAATGCCGGCCGGGACCTCTTCCTTTCCCAGCCGCATGATAGATCCCTTGCCGAACTGCTTTTCGATCTGGCCCACGGCCAGTTCCAACGCCTTCAACTTTTCCTTGTCCGCCATTGTGCATCTCCTTTCGCCGCCGCGCGGCTATCCAGACTATGAACTACGAACTTATTTCAGTTCCACCCTTCCGATCTCCGTGTACTCCGCGCCGGTACGCTTGAGTTCGCTCTTCACCAGGCTGACCGCAACAGCGTCGAACGGGGGGAGGCTGATATCCTTAATCTCGTCCAGCGCCCTGAGCCACGAATCGCGGGACCGGATGTATTTGATCCTGCCGAGCGTAAGATGCGGGGTGAACGCCCTGTTTTCGCGCTCCAGGCCGAGACGGGCCATCGCCCCTTCCACAGCAGCCTGAAGCCTCGCAAGCCTTTCCGTGTCCCCCGAGACCCCAATCCAGACCACGCGGGCATTCTTCGGGTTCGGAAACGTCCCGACCCCTGCAACTTCGAGCCGCAGGACGCCGGTCCCCTGCGCAGCAGCCCGGAGACCGGTCATAATCTCCGGGATATTCTGCTCCGGTGTCTCGCCCAAAAATTTCAGCGTGAGGTGAATCCCTTCGGGCCGGGGCCAGCTCGCGTCGACCGCGCCCGCGTCCTTGAGCCGGCGCTGCGCCTCCGCCATCCCCCGCCTGATTTCATCAGGAATTTCTATGGCGATAAAAGTACGCATAGTACAAGTGCGAAGTGCAGAATGCGAAGTGATAAGTTTTCATCTTGCTTTATTCCACACTCCGCGCTCATCACCCGCGCTTACGCAATGAGATGCCTCCTCACCATATCCAAGGCCACCTGCGCCGCCCTGCTGCGGACCTGCTGCCGGTTGCCGGGGAACCGATATTCGTCTGCCTTGACGCCCTGCGCGGACGCAAGCGCGATATAGACGAGTCCCACGGGCTTCTTTTCCGTGCCCCCGCCCGGGCCGGCGATGCCGGTGACCGCAAGCCCCAGATCCGTGCGCGCAGCCTGCCGGATGCCTTTTGCCATGGCGGCCGCAACCTCTTTGCTCACGGCGCCGCGGCGCTCGATCAGTTCCTGGGAAACGCCCAGCATCTCGGTCTTGGCGAGGTTGCTGTACACAACCGCACCCCGCTCGAAATACTCCGAACTCCCGGGGATGTTCGTAATCTTCGCGCCGATCATGCCGCCGGTGCATGACTCCGCGACCGAGAGCGTGAGCCTTCGCTGCTTGAGAAGCGCGCCGACCACCTCTTCGAGTTCCACATCGTCGGCGCCGTAGATCGCATCACCGAGTTTTTCGCGGATCGCCGCCTCGGCAACGTCCAGGGCTTTCTGGGCCTGCTCCGCACTCACGGCCTGCGCTATGATGCGGATGTCCACGCCGGTTTCCTTTGCCGACATACCGATGACCGCCGCCCCGCGCCGTATAATATCCTGGATTGCCTGGTTCACGGCCGATTCCATCACGCCGCTGGTCCGGAGTATCCTGCGCCCGATATATGTCTTTCCACCAAAACGTTCGGCCAGCACCGGCCGGAGCCCTTCCGTGTACATGGCTCTCATCTCCTGCGGCACGCCCGGCAGGACGGCAAGAAACGGCCCCTCTTCATCGACATAAAAACCCGGCGCGATACCCGCCGGGTTGGAAAGAAGCCTGGCTCCCGCCGGGACGAGGGCCTGCCGGTCGTTCGCCGCGATGATGTCCCTCGGTCTGCCGGTGAGCCGCGCATGAATGGCCTTGAGCGCCTCTTCGTTCAGGATAAGCCGTTTCCTGGTGATTTTGGAGATCACCTTGCGCGTGATGTCGTCCTCGGTGGGCCCCAGCCCACCGGTGATGATCACCGCGTCGGCCCGTTCCAACGCCCTCCGGATCGCCTCTTCCATGTCCTTTTCATCGTCACCCACCGCGGTTTTGAAGACGGTTTCGAGGCCAACGAGCATCAGTTCCTCGGAGAGGAAAAGAGAATTGGTATCGAGTCTTCCCCCGGTCAGAAGTTCAGTGCCGGTTGCTATGATTTCGGCGCGCATATGGTTTCCTTATGAGCCTTTTATAAGCCTGTCTTCGCTGTCATTTCGAGCAACGAACGATTTTGTCTTCTGGCAAAGCTTCGGAGCGATGAGCCCTCGACTAAGATTTTTCTCCCGTTGGATCGAAATGGCAAAAAACTACTTTGCCTTCCCTTAACCGAATGTCATTGTATCATCGCGGCGCAAGCGCAGTCAATCATAAACGCCCTCACAGAAGTTCATACACCCAAATCTTGCCGTCGCTGCGGACTTCCTCGACGCGTTTTACGAGCCGTTTCTTGTACAGATTCAGAAGCCGCGTGCCGCTCGTGTTCGCTTCGACCTTTTTGGCGTCCGCGAGGTCTTTGGACGTGGCTTTCTTCTTTTTGACGATGAAATCGAGCGTGTCCCTGAGATAGCTGTTAAGATTGCCGAGGACGTCCCTGCTGCCGTCCTGCATCTCTGCCACGACCGCAAGGTCCTTCCGTTCGACCGCGACCTCGATGTTCTCTCTCTGGTTCTCGTTCAGCCCGGTAAGGAGAAGATACTTGTCCCCGTACTCGCCGGAGACAAGCCGGGATATTAGTTTCGCCACGATCTCATCAGCACAGGAATAATCGATCACCCCGATTTTCGAAAAATCGAGGCCGATCACCGCGCCCTCGGACTCCTTTTCGATGTCCCGCTCGATCCGTTCCCGTATCGTCTGGCCCGACGGCCGGGTGACAAGATCATGTGAGCCGTTGCCGAGTTCGTCCTTGAGGAGTTTATAAAGGTCGTATTTGAGCATTTCCATTATAAGTGCTTCAAAGAGACAGCGTAGGCGTTATGGCCGCGGATAAAGTAAATTTTGCGTCTATTATTTCTGTGGATGCTATCGGTTTCATTCAAGCCCTCAGGGTTTTTTACAGCCCCATCTTCTTCAATGTTTCCTCGGCGCTCCTGCCCGCCGACTTGGGGGC
>DASWAB010000407.1:0-4639 GCA_036391375.1 Nitrospirota bacterium | reverse complement strand
GGATTGGTTAGTCACTAAGCCTACCTGGAACGAGCTTAATGATTACGGAGAAAAAAACGCCCCGGCTCATATGATTGAACCGGGGCTTGCGATACGATGGCTATCGCCGCATTAGATTAATCGTCATCGTCATCATCACGGTGTCTACCCATCCCACGGCCCCTTCCATGATGCTCCCTGTGTTCCCTGAAATGCTCTCTTTCCCGCTGCTCGTTTTCCCAGTACCGCTCGCGCTCCCAAGTCTGCCAGTTTCTTCTGACCTGTCCGTACGGCACGCGTTCATACCCTGGGGGAAGCCTGCGGTGCCCGGACGGAAGATCGATCAGCACGCGAGGCACCCGTCCGACAGCGACAAACCGCCACGGACCGTTATACTCGTCCGCAATATACCATTGTCCGCCGTAGGGACGATACCAGAATCCGTGATAGAAGAAAATGTCCACGTCCACGTCAGGCGCAGTATAAGCGTAAGTGCCCGGTATGACCACCAGAGCAGGCGGCACTGGCAGGACCAGCTCCGGCAAGGGGATCGAGATGTTTACATCCACCCCGGCATCGCTTTTTACCGGAGAAAAAATTACTAACGACAAAAAAGCGGCAGTAAAGAGTGCTGCGATCAGGTATCTTTTCATGAGAGAACCTCCTCTTCTTTAAGATTTCATATTATACCATATTCTCTCTGCAGAGAGAACTTACAATCATTAGACGGCGGAAAATTGAAAAAGTTACTTTTTATTCCGGACCAAATTAAAAAATATGGGTTTTTCCCAGGAGCGCCTTGAAAAAAGGGACGCAGTTGCCCGCTTATTCCCGCTCTTCTTTTTCCTTCGGCAGAATCGGCGATATGAGCTCTATGGGGAGTTCGAGGATGTTCTTTAAAAGTTCCACAATTCTCGAGCCCACCGCCGAGGGAGCAAGAAACGTTACGTCCGGGTCGGCAAGGTCGCCGGACACCTTGACCGGGATGGAGATGAGCGTGCCGCCCATGATCTTGCCCACGAGCGGGATGTGCCTGATGATCCAGTTGAGGGTTGAAAAGGGGGCAACGAGAACGACAAGGTCAATTTTTTTTGCTCCCAGATCGACTTCGCCCGAGGCAATAATGTCAAGCGACTGCCCTCCGATATAGGCCTTCTCCACGGTGAACCTGCCTTTGTGAATGTCCCCCCGAATCGCCATGGAATGATACGGGAACCCGCTGCCTCCGATTTCAGGAATTCTCCCGCGGAACACGTCGAGGACGCTCAGAACGGAAAATATTTTCTGGAGTAACGGATAGTGGTAGATTTTGCCGTTGCGCGCCTTGAAGTCCACCCTGCCTTCAAGGGCGGAGAACAGTTCGCCGGCTTTTCCCTGCGCGTTGATGCGCGCGTCAAGGTCGTATTCTCCGGTAATGTGAACATCCTTGCCTGCGAGACAGTCCATGGTCGGGCCGAGGTTTTCCTTTTTCGCCGAAGGAGCGAAGGCAAAGGAAACGCTTTCCCGCGAGATAACCGTAGAGCCCTTGAGCGAAATCCCGCAGGTCCTCGTATCGTAAAATTCCATGGTCACCCGGGCCGGATCCACCAGGATGACCGCATGGGCCGGCGCGAAGGTAAAACGCCCGAATTTGACATACGCCGAGTCGGCGCGAAGGTCTCCCCGTATGGGCGGCAGGGGGAAAGACCGGGTTTTTTTCTGCCCGGCGTCTTTTTCCCCGGGCCGTTCCAGCGCCTTCTGGATGGCCTGGATATCGATGCCGTCGGCTTTGAGCGTCATGCTGAAGGCGATCCCTTCGTCCGAGGCCGTTGCCGCGCCGTTCAGGGAGTAGTGGTTCTCGCCCCAGGTGACGTCAGCCGAGTCTACGGTCAGGACGTCGCCGTCGGCCTGAAGCGTGAACTGGTCGATCGTGGTCGGAATCCGCATGCCCCAGGGAATGAAAATACCGCGGCCCGCGAGGTTTCCGTTGATGCGCGATTTGAGCGGCTGATCCGTGCGGATCACCGCGTCGATGTCGCCGTGCATAGCGCCGGCGCCGAAATTGCCCTGCTCGAATAACCTGCTGAGCGTGGACTGTGCCATGATGCCGGAGTAGGTAATGTCGGCCTTCTGCTTCCGCCAGTTCAGCGTCAGTGCCGCGTTCGTATCCCGATCCCTGATCGCAAGCCGCCGGATGTCAAGATCTGTTTCGTGCTGGGTAAGGTCGACAAGGAACGAAAGGCCTTCCGCTACGGATATGGTCCCGCTGAATTTGACCCCCGTTTTCCTGTTCCAGGCCAGATGGGAATTTCTGACGACGATGGGCGTCTTGATCATGAGGTCAGGCGGCAGTTGGAGCCTTTCAAAGACCCAGTCGAGGGTTTTTCTGCCGGAACCGCCGTTCAGAGCCAGGTCGATGCTGCGCACGGTGCCTGTAATTCCGCTGATCAAGGCAGTGCCGGTCAGGGAGGAATCCAGGACCGTGGCTTCGCGCAGGCTGAAGGACAGGTCGTCGGAAACGTAGCGGAAATTACCCTTCAGCAGACCGATCGGACCCGGCAGGATCAATGCGCTGACGATGACATGGTCCAGTCCGCCGCCGGCAGTGACCCTCCCGGCCTCGGGGTGCAGCAACGGTCCCTTGAAGGTGAGCGACGATATGGTCAGATTCCCCTGCAAATCGTCCACGCCGCCGAGGGCGGCGCCCAGCGCAGGGGACCTGCTCCGCCACTGGAAGAGTTCTCCACCATGAACGAACGCCCTGGCGCTGTGGATCTCCAGGACGGGCTTCGCGCGGCCCGTGATGCTCGCAGAGACATCGGACAGAGAAGACGCGCCAAGGCGGGCGGACAGTCCCGCGACCTCAAGTGAGTTGTCATTGATCCGGAACCGGGTGCTGACGCTCAGCCGCGCAGGCAGCCAGTGCGATTCCGCAAGCACGTCCTTCACCTCGCCGGTTATCTCCCCGGTCCATGCCTCGGGATGATCGACCGGACCGCCGCCCTGCAGCGAGGAGATGATCAGCACGCCGTGCTGAAGTCGCACGTGCCGCAGAAAGGGCGTCAAACTTTCAGAAGAGGAGAGCCAGGAATAGATCTCATCGAGCGCGACCGCGGCGCTGCCGGAAAGCACTTCCAGCCGGGGTGTGCCGTCCCAATGGAGGACCGAGGAGAATCCCGTAAGCGATGAATGGCCCATGGATATTGCAAGGTCCCTGAGCTCGGTTTTCTCCTCGCTGAAGGAATAGGTCCCGCGCAGAACAAAATCTCCCCAGCGATCAGTGGAGGCCTTGACCATGACCTTGATATCTCCGGGCGGCGCGTTGAAGCGCACGGTCACGTTCCCGAGCGAAAGAAAGTCACGGCGGCTCCTGCTGATCAGGAATTTCCCGTTATCCATCTCCGTGACGAGCCCCGCGCCTATTGCCTCCAGATAACGAAGCACGGCGCGTATATCCTCCTTGACTTCCTCAACGGACGGCGCTTCCTCCGTTGATTTAGAGAACGCGGCAGGCAGGATGACCCTGAAGTCAGGCTCGATAATCCGTATTTTTGCGAAGCGCAGCTCCCCGGAGAATAACGGCAGGATCTGGGGATAAAGGATGAGCGATTGAAGCGTCCCGCGGAATGTCCGGGGATAGCGAAGCTTCAGTTTCGTGATGGACACGTGCGGACGGGGAAAAAAAGAAAGATCGATTTTTCCATACGACACGGCTCCGCCGAGCCTCTTCGATACGACGGCTTCGATTTTATTTTTGACCGCCGGTGAATTAAGATATGCGGGGGCCAGCGTAAACGCGGCAGTCAGCAAGGCAGCCGCAACGGCCGCTCCCGCGAGAAAACAAACGGATATCTTTTTTCGTATGCGCATGCTCTCCTCTCTATTTTTTTATTATAAGCCTTGTTTTTCAAGGATGCAACCAAAGAAGGAAAAAGACGTCTCATTGGCCCCCCAGCGCCGATTCACATTTACAACAATCATAAAGCATGGTATAAACATTTCAGCACGCCATGGGTATCGAAAAAAAACCGCCCAATCCCGAGCTGAAAACGCTGGCCTCGCAAGTTATCCGCCTTTCAAAGCTTTTGACCAGGGAGCGCGAGGGCCTGCCCGCTGCCTATCTGAAGGATGAGGGGCTGCGCAAGGCCTACCTTCTCTATTATCTCCCTGTAAACCAGTCCAAGATCGGAAAGCCCCTGCAGGAACTGTCCTCACACCCCAGGAACTTATTTGAAAAAGAAATGCTTCGCGTCCTCGATATCGGCGCCGGGCCGGCAACGGCCTCCCTCGGCGCGCTCCGGTTCTTTTCCGGGCAGGAGCGAAAGCCGCGGCTTGCGTTTACCGCGGTGGATCCGGTGAGGGAAAATCTCAAGGAAGCCGAGTCGCTTTTTGCATCCCTGCGGAGTGAGATGGGTGTTGACGCGTCTTTAACGACCATTCCGGCGGACATCGAAAGCATGCACCGCCATGTCCGGGGGCGGTACGACTTGATTATTCTGTCCAATGTCCTGAACGAGCTGTTTGCTCATGAGGAGAAGAAGATCGAGAGGCGGGCCGGGGTTCTGAATCAAATCCTGAGGACGTTTCTTGACGACGACGGGAGCTGCGTCATTATCGAACCGGCCCTCAGGGAGACCTCGCGCGAGCTGCTCGCAGTCAGAGATGAGCTCATCGAGCAGGG
>DASWAB010000406.1:0-2741 GCA_036391375.1 Nitrospirota bacterium | reverse complement strand
TGAGCGTACCAGGTGGTCTGGACCTCGACAAAATAGGCATAGTACCAGAGCAGGCAGATGACGAGCAGGAGTTTCCCCATATTGTCGAAATGGAGCGGGGTGAGATAATCCTCGAGGTGGAAGAGTCTCCTGATGATGATCATGAGCGTGAGGACCGCGGCAACGCCCGAGGTGATCGCGCCGATGACGAAATAGGGAGGGAAGATGGTGCTGTGCCAGCCGGGGATCACCGTAACCGCAAAATCCCACGCCACGATCGAATGGACCGAGACGGCAACGGGTATGATAAGCGCGGCCATAAGCGTCGAGGCCTGGCGAAAAATGACCCACTCGCGGGCCGTGCCGCGCCAGCCCGCGGCAAGAATGGCGTAGACTTTTTTCTTCCACCCGGTCGAACGGTCGCGCACCACCGCGAGGTCAGGCAGCATTCCCAAATAGAGAAACAGGCTGCTTCCGATGATATAGGTCGTGATCGCCGTCGCGTCCCAGAGAAGCGCGGAGCGGAAATTCGGCCAGAGCCCGCGCTGGTTGGGATACGGCATGAAATAGTAAACCACCCAGTTCCTGCCGAGGTGAATGACAGGGAAAAGCCCGGCGACCGTGATGCTGAATACGGTCATCGCCTCTGCCGCGCGAAGGATCGGTCTTCGCCAGTTGGCCTGGGACAGCCGAAGGATGGCCGAGACCATGGTCCCGGAGTGAGAAAGGCCGACCCAGAACACAAAGTTGGCGATGTAAATGCCCCACATTACCGGCCGGTCGAGGCCGGTCACAGAAAGGTCGGTCATCACCTGATAGGTGAACGCAGCGAGCCCCCACGCTACGACCGCGCCGAGAAAGAACGCGAGCCCGTACCACTTCCAGGTCGGCGGCCGCATGGATGAAAGCATTTCGTCGTTTAACTGTGCCGCGCTCTTTGCCGCTATGTCATGCTCCGACATTATCCACGTCCTCCGTCCGTGCTTTCATTCCGCACTCGGCATTCCGAATTCCGCATTTTTAAACATGCTCCCGCCCTCCTCCCTTGAGGTAATTGATCGAGGGATGCGTGCCAAGATGCTCAAGGAGCCGGAAGGCGCGCGGGCTCCGGCTGAGCCTTGCAACGCGGCTCTGGGGATCGGCCATGTTGCCGAAGACGAGCGCCTCGGCCGGGCAGGTCTGCGCGCAGGCAGGCTGCACTTCGCCGTCTTTGATCAAACGTCCCTCTGCCTTTGCATCTTCCTTTGCCCGACGAATGCGCTGGATGCAGAAGGAGCATTTTTCCATCACTCCTCGCGGTCGCACGGTGATGTCCGGACTTAATTGATTGTTGAGCGGCGGGGGCCAGACATGCTCGTGATCGTGGAAGTTGAAGACCCGCACGGCATAGGGGCAGTTGTTCCCGCAGTAGCGGGTGCCCACGCAGCGGTTGTAGACCTGCCCGTTCAAGCCATCGGGATTGTGATAGCTTGCGTACACCGGGCAGACAGGCTCGCAGGGCGCGTCGTGGCAGTGCTGGCACAGGACCGGCAGGAACTTTACCCGCACGTCCGGGTATTCGCCCACCCAGAAGCGCTCGATCCGGAGCCAGTGCATGTTGCGGCCCTCGCCGATCTCCTTCTTGCCGCAGATGGCCACGTTGTTCTCCGCCTGGCACGCGACCACGCAGGCCCCGCACCCGGTGCAACGGTCCAGGTCAACGACCATTCCCCATCTATACGGGCTTGTCAGTTTTTCCATAGAATAACCTCAAAAACTCCAAAGCTATCAGCCATAGAGATCTCAGAGATCAGAGAGAAAAACTTCTTAAATATTAAAAAACAAACTTGTTTTTCCCCTCTGCACCCTCTGTATTCTCTGTGGCAAAAGTGCTCGTTTTCACTTGACTAAATACTGATTTCCCGTTATTCTGAAAGTAAGCAAAAAGGAGACCATCCATGCGACAGACCATCATCGTTTCGGGCCGGGGACAAATGACGCTTCCTTCGGAGCTGCGCAAGCGGTTCGGCATCAAGGAGGGCGGGGCCGTCATCCTCGAGGAACGGGAGACCGAGGTCGTACTGAAGCCCGCCAAAGTGCTCGAAGTTGAAATGTACTCCGACGCGCAGATCACCGCATGGGACAAGGAAGACCGGCTCGACGCGACAGAGCGCAAGCGCGCTTCAAAGCGGCTGAAGGCCCGGAAATGATGCGCGTCTTTCTCGACGCCAACGTGCTTTTCACCGCAGCCCATAATCCACGCGGAAAAGCCGCGTTCGTCCTGGAGTTGGGCAAGGCGGGACATTTTCATCTTTTCACCAGCGACTTCGCCAGGGAAGAAGCGGAACGGAACCTTGCCGCGAAGTACCCGTCTTGCCTTCCCGACTTTGTAAAGATGCTTCGTGGCGTGACCCTCGTGTCCGCGAAACGCTCCGCCCCTTTCCCTGAGAGCCTTCCCGGAAAAGACGCGATCATCTTTCAGGCCGCAATGACCTGTCGAGCCACCCATCTTCTCACCGGCGACAGGCTGCATTTCGGCGCCCTGATGAATCGGCCGGACAAAACCTTCTCGATCATTGTCCAGACGACCGCGGATTTTCTCGCGGGGTAACGCACACGGCCGCTCCCATTTATACGGGCTTGTCAGTTTTTCCCATACGCTAAAACCCTCAGACGGGCAGTTCCCCTGTTTCCTGCCCTGTCTACTGTATACGGCCTGCTGTCTGCCGCCTCTCTATATCTCTATCAGCTCGCTCCGGAAGCTCCCCTTCGGATTTCCCGCG